>NZ_CP020951.1:300000-560456 GCF_000172795.2 Rhizobium sp. CIAT894 | reverse complement strand
TCATCCGGTTTTCCTCGCTACCGGGCCATTTGCCCGCATCAGCGCCATCAGCATCGGACCGAGCGAGAATTCGCCGCGCTCCGCCCGCCGTGTGAGATCACGCAGATAGCCGCCGGCCGAGTTGATATGACCGCCCCTTTCCAGAATGCAGGCGATCACCGTGGCGGCGTTTTCCGGCCCCATGACGTCGCAGGCCAGCTGATAGGCACTCGGGCTGACGCCAAGCATCGATCGGACGATGACGGCTGCGGCCATCAGATCCCGCCAGCTGCCGATCCCGCCGCCCGGCCCGTAAGCGACGATCTCCGGGCAAGCCTGCAGCACCATGGCAAGCGGGAAGGATTTCGGCGGCTCCCGCCACGGCCGCGGTTCGTCCTCCGGCTTTGCGCCCTGCTTCGGTTCGAAGCTTGGTTCAAGTTCAGATTGGGGGTGTGGGTTTGAATTATGTATGTGCCGACCGTTTTGGCTGTCATTGGCGTCTGTTTTTTCTGTTTTCGTCTTCAATTCCAGCGTCTTGACGATCATTTCACGGAAGGCTTCGAGATCGGCCAGCAGGCTTTGCATCTCGGCGGCCGACGGGCGGCGCGGCAGGCTGGCGGACAGCAGATTGAAATGCCGCTGCATCTCGATCCATTCGCCGGCAATCTGCTCTTCCAGCGCGATCTCGATGAGCTTGGTTATATCCCGCCGGCAAAGCGTCAGCCGCTCCCGCAGGCGCTTCCATTCGAGCTTGGCAGCCATCACCTCGGCCGCCTGCCCCTCGATCTCGCGGGCGCGGACAAGGAGAGGTGCCAGGCTGAAGCCGAAGGCCTCTCCAAGCCCGCCCTCGCCGTTGCGACGGGCAAAACGTTTGCCGTTCGGGCTGTCCCTGCGGATGATCAGCCCCGCCTCCACCAGCATCGCCAGGTTCCGCCGCAGCGTCGTGCCGGCCATGCCATGCGTGCGCAGCGACAATTGCTCGTTCGAGGGAAAGACGACGAAGCCATTGGCCTCGGCAATCTCGTTCTTCGGGTAGAAGGTCAACAGCGCGTTGAGAACCGCGAGCGCACGATCTGATACGCCGACGAGCTCCTTTGCTTCGCAGAGCGAACGAAAGATCTTCCACTTGTCGACCGATGCTTCCGGATCGACCCTGCTGGCATTTTCCTGGCTTGCCAGCATGCCAAGCGTCATCGATCGCCGCCCAAAGGGCGTCGATACATATTGAGGCTCCATGTCCCTCACCTTTTTTCAAGGCAAAAGAAACCTACCACCCAAAAGGATGCCGAAGACGCTTGACAGTGATTCGAGGAAGTGCGATTCTCAGATTGTCCAGATATGAGAAAGGCTTCCGCGGCGGCAACGTTCGGAGGCTTTTTTCTTTTGCGGCCTACTCTCCTGCTTGCAACTTGCCGGCCCGATAGGCTTCGTAAAGCTCATCGAGGCGACGTGAAATGTAAGCGCCGAAATCCGGCGCGTCGCCGGTTTTCAACGCGATCGTGAAGGAATTGCCGGCGCTCTTGATTCGGCCGGCAATCTTGCCGCCGGTCTTCGGCTTCCAGTCATATTCCGTGGCTTCGGGCTTGGCCTCTTTCCTGGCGAGCTCGGCAACCAACAGCTCGAAACGGCGGTCGCTCTCTTCGGCTCGGAAATTTTGCGAGGCAATAAGCTTCGCTAGCCGGGCGGCCGTCAGCCCGTTCCAGTCCTGGGCAAGCGCCATCCACCTGCGCCGTCCGATGCCCGGCGCGGCGCCGACCGACCTGACGATCTCGGCCGGAATGGCTTTTGCCACGGATAGCAGCTTCGACAGCTCGGTTTTGTCGGTCGACAGCGCCTTCATGATCACCGGCCGCTCGAAGCCCTTGAGCTCGAGATTGAAGGCAAAGACGGCACGCTCGATATAGGAAAGATTGCGCCGCGCCGAATTTTCGATGCCCTGCGCGATGACGACATCGGTATCGTCGAGCTGACGAACGATCGCCTGCACCTTGCGCCCGAGCAGCTTGATGGCCTGCAGCCGGCGATGGCCGTAGGCGATCTGATAGCGCTCCTCGTCATCGGGATGACGGCGGACGAGGATCGGCACTTCCTGGCCGTTCTCGGCAATCGACTGCACCAGCTCGTCCTCGATATCGAGCTGATCGGCAAGGCGGTCGCGGACGAAGGAGGAATCGATCAGATCCGGGTCGAGTTCGACGATGCGTTCGCCGGAGAGCAAGGCGGCTTCCATCGCCCTGCTCTCTTCCTCCATGCGCCCGAGGGTCAGCGCCATCGTCCGCACCGGCCCGGCCGATCCGCGTAAAGACGTCTCCTCGTAGTTGGCCGCGGCCAACTCCTGCGCCGTATCGTCGAACAGGCCTTTCAGGCGATCGCGTCTGCTCATGTGCGGCCCCAGGCTTTGTGAATGCCGGCGAGAACCTCGCCATTGGCGGCATTGACCGATTCCAGCGCCCGATCATAGGTCGAGCGCCGCACCTGCCCCTTCTCGATTTCAAAAAGCGTCTGCTTTGTCAGGCCGGCATCGGCGATCGCCGTCGATTTGAGAATGGTCGCCGTCAACACGTCGTCGCCGAAGAGGCTGCGCAGCAACGCAACGATCTGCGACTGCGGCGCATCGAAAGGCTCGTGACGGGTGACGATGTATTTGATGAAATCATGCTGCAGATCGCCGCCGGCCTTGCGCACCACGGAGAGCAGATCCGAAGTCATCAGCAGGAATTGCGACATGGAGGCGACATCGACCATCTGCGGATGGATGGTGATCAGCAGCGACGTGGCGGCGCAGACGGCGCCGAGCGTGAGGTAACCGAGCTGCGGCGGGCAGTCGATCACCACGACGTCGTAATTGGCCTCGACCTCGGCGATGGCAACGCCGACGCGGCGGAAGAACAGTTCCGCCGGCCTCTGGCGATCGTTGAGCGCCCGCGGCGTCTCATGTTCGAATTCCATCAGTTCGAGATTGCCCGGCACCAGATCGAGCCCGTCGAAATAGGTCTTGCGGACGATGTCCTTCAGCGGCTTGCGGCCGGCATCGTAGCGGATGGCGCCATAGAGCGTATCGCCGTCGGCAAGATCGAATTCCGGCTGGACGCCAAGCATGGAAGACAGCGAGGCCTGCGGATCGAGATCGATGGCGAGCACCCGGTAACCCTCCAGCGCCAGATACTGCGCCAGATAAAGCGTCGTCGTCGTCTTGGCCGAGCCGCCCTTGAAATTGGTGACGGCAACCGTCTGCAGCTTCTCGCCGGGGCGCCGCCAGGGCAGATAGCTGAGCGCGTCCTTCGGCTTGAGCTTTGCCATATAATGGCGCAATTCGTTGATCTGGCCGAGCGTATAGGAGCGCCGGCCGTTCTGGGAAAGCTCCGGCTGCGGGCCTTTGCCGTCGAGCGAAAGCTGACGAAGATAACCGTCGGAAACGCCGATCATCTGCGCCGCCTCGCCGGAGGAGAATGTGCGCAGCGTCTTCTGCGCGAGCGGCGGGAACAGCTTGTCGCGGAGGAGCTTCAACTGCCGCGAAAGCTGGTTCGCATGCCGCTCGATCCGCACATCTGTCGTCGATACGCTAATGTTGTCCAAAACACCCAATCCTTTTCGATGCGCTTTTCTGTCAATATAGCGTCAAAAAGCGTATCGAAAGTGACACGATTCGGGATTTGCAGCAAGAATAGGGCTCCGGCGCGTCCACAGGCTCGGTTGGCCGCGGCCAACTCGCTGCTGCGCCCTTGCGGCGAGCCGGCTTTTTCGGCAAGACCGCCAGGAATCACGGGAGTATCGGCTTGAGGCACATCCTTATCATCGGCATCGGCACGGGCAACCCGGAGCACGTCACCATACAGGCGATCAATGCGATGAACGCAGCCGATGCGATCTTCCTGCCGGTCAAGGGCGCCGACAAGGAAGAGCTCGCCGCGGTTCGGCGTGACATCTGCGAACGCTACATCACCCGGCCAGACGTCAGTATTTCAGAATTCGAGGTGCCGCAAAGGCAGACGGCGGATAGAAGCTACGCACAAAGCGTCGACGCCTGGCACGGCGAGATCGCCCGCATCTATCAAGAGCTGATCTCCAGCCTCCCGGATAATGGCAGCGGCGCCTTTCTCGTCTGGGGCGATCCCAGTCTCTACGACAGCACGATCCGTATCGTCGAACGCGTGCGGCAGGTAGGCATCTTGGATTTCGATTACAGTGTCATTCCCGGCATCACCAGCATCCAGGCCCTGGCGGCCAGTCACAAAATCCCGGTCAACCTTGTCGGCAAGCCAATCGAGATCACCACCGGGCGCAGATTGGCGCAGGACGGGCTCCAGGCGGCTTCGACGGTCGTCATGCTCGACGGCGAACAGGCCTTTGCGAAAATCGACGATCCCGATGCCGAGATCTTCTGGGGTGCCTATCTCGGCACCGGGGATGAGATCGTCAGATCCGGACGGCTCGGCGATATCGCCGCCGACATTCTGACCCTGAGGGCGGAGGCCAGGCAACGGCACGGCTGGATCATGGACATCTATCTCCTTCGCAAGGGGCAGGATTTCGAGGAATAGCCGGCCAGAACCGTTTCCATCATGTTTTGCCGCACCGGCTGCGATCATGTAAGACATGGTCAGAGGATTGAGCATGGGCATTGAGGCCGTCACAGTAATCGACAGGACAGGCGAGACAGATCGGCACGGTCGCCCCACGGCGAAAATCCGTGCCCGCGGCGCCTGCCCTGCCCTTGCCGCGCCGATGCCGACCGGCGACGGCCTGCTGGTGCGGCTGCGACCGTCTGGCGGCGCCTTGACGCTGTCGCAATTTTCAAGCCTCGCCCGCGCCGCTGCGGCGCACGGAAACGGCATTCTCGAGATCACCGCGCGCGGCAATCTGCAGATCCGCGGGCTGCGGGCCGACACCGTCGGCCGGCTCGCTGCCGATATCGATGCCGCCGGGATCACCGTGCCGGATGGACCGACGATCGAGATCTCGCCGCTGCACGGCATCGACCCGGAAGAGACAAGCGATCCGGCGGCAATGGAACTGGCCTTGCGCGGCACGCTCCGCGATCGCCTCGCCTCGCCGCGGCTTGCGCCGAAACTGTCGGTCGTCGTCGATGGCGGTGGAGCATTCAATCTGTCGGCACTTTCCGCCGATATCCGTCTCGTCGCCTTGTCTGACGCCGATTGGCTTGTCGCGATCAATGGCGATGACGAGACGGCAACGCCCGTGGCGATCGGTCCTGCGGCGGCGGCGATATCGGCCGTCGGCGAAATTCTGAGCCTGCTGGCAGCGCTCGGACAGGGCAGGCGGGCACGGCATATCGATCCGGCGCTTCTGCGGGCACGTTTTCCCGCTGCGGATAACCTTCGCGCCGCTCCGTCACCTGCAGTAAGCATGCCGCTTTCCGGCCTGCATCGGCTAACAGACGGCAAAACGGTACTTGGCATCAGGCCGGAATTCGGACAGATGCGGGCAGCCGACCTGACCGCCTTCATCGATCTCGCCAGCGCCCATGGCGCAACCGCCATCCGGTTTGCACCCGGCCGCGGTTTCTTCCTCATCGGGCTGCCCGCAAATACAGTGCCGGCTATGCAGATCGCAGCGGCCGGGCATGGTTTCAGCGCGCAGGCCGGCGAGCGCAGCGAACATATCGCCGCCTGTGCCGGCGCCGGCGCCTGTGGCTCTGCCTTCTATGAGACGAGGGCGCTGGCGCGCCGCATCCTTGTCGCGGCACCCGCCCTCTTCGACGGTTCGCTGACGCTGCATCTCTCCGGCTGCGCCAAGGGCTGCGCCCATGCCCGGCCGGCGCTGACCCTTTCGGGCACGGCCGAAGGTTACGACCTCATCCTCAACGGATCGGCAGGGGATCGCCCGGATGAACGGATCGCTGGCGGTCGGATCGATTTCGCTATAGAGAGGCTCGCCCGGTCCATCGAAGACAACAGAAGCGCTGGCGAATCGGCTGCCGCCTGCCTTACACGGCTTGGCGCAACCGGCGTTTTAGAGGCGCTGCGACAGGAATAAGAATGCCAGACTACGATTATATCCGCAGCGGCGACGCGATCTACGAGCGTTCCTTTGCGATCATCCGCGCCGAGGCCGATCTCTCGCGCTTCAGCGAAGAGCAGGCCGAAATCGCCGTGCGCATGATCCATGCCTGCGGGCTGGTCGAGGCGGCGGAGCATTTCGTCTTCTCCGCCGACGTCGTGGATGCGGCGCGCGCCGCGCTGAAGGCCGGGGCGCCGATCTTCTGCGACGCGGAAATGGTCTCGCACGGTGTGACCCGGGCGCGGTTGCCGGCGCTGAATGAGGTGATCTGCACGCTGCGCGATCCCGCCACGCCGGAACTGGCGCGCGAGACCGGCAATACGCGATCGGCCGCCGCCATGCATCTCTGGCTCGACCGGCTCGGCGGCAGCGTCGTTGCGATCGGCAATGCGCCGACCGCGCTCTTCCATCTGCTCGAACTCCTGCGCGACGGCGCCCCGAAACCCGCAGCGATCCTCGGCATGCCTGTCGGCTTTGTCGGCGCGGCCGAATCGAAGGATGCGCTGGCCGAGAATTCCTATGGCGTACCCTTTGCCATCGTGCGCGGCCGGCTCGGCGGCAGCGCCATGACGGCGGCTGCCATCAACGCACTGGCGAGGCCGGGCCTATGACGACACCAGGCCGTCTCATCGGCGTCGGCACCGGTCCCGGCGACCCGGAACTTTTGACCCTCAAGGCCGTCCGCGCCATCGAAGGCGCCGACGCGATTGCCTATTTCGCCAAGCAGGGCAGGGGGGGCAATGGCAAGGCGATCGTCGAGCCGCTGTTGAAACCCGGCATAACGCTGCTGCCGCTCTATTATCCCGTCACCACCGAGATCGACAAGAACGACGAAAGCTACCGGAGCCTGATCACGGAGTTCTATGATCGCTCCGCCCAGGCCGTCGCCGGCCATCTCGATGCCGGGCGGACGGTCGCCGTGCTCAGCGAAGGCGATCCGCTGTTCTACGGCTCCTATATGCACCTGCATGTCAGGCTTTCCCAGCGCTACCCGACGGAAGTGATCCCCGGCATCAGCGCCATGTCGGGCTGCTGGTCGCTGGCCGGCCTGCCGATCGTTCAGGGCGACGACGTGCTTTCCGTACTGCCGGGTACTATGGCGGAGACCGAGCTGACCCGCCGTCTTGCCGATACGCAGGCCGCCGTCATCATGAAGGTCGGCCGCAACCTGCCGAAGATCCGTCGCGCCCTGGCGGCGGCCGGCCGGCTTACCGAAGCCGTCTATGTCGAACGCGGCACCATGGCGAATGCCGCGATGGAAAAGCTTGCCGACAGGACCGAGGGCGACGCGCCATATTTTTCGCTCGTGCTGGTGCCGGGCTGGGAGGGCAGCCGATGAGCGGCCGGCTTTTCGTGATCGGCACCGGTCCCGGCAATCCCGAGCAGATGACGCCGGAGGCGCTGGCCGTCGTCGATCAGGCAACGGATTTCTTCGGTTACGGACCGTATCTCGACAGGCTGCAGCTGCGCCACGATCAGCTGCGCCATGCCTCGGACAATCGCGAAGAGCTGAGCAGGGCCGGAGCGGCACTCTCGATGGCGGCTGACGGCGCCAAGGTCTGCGTCGTCTCCGGCGGCGACCCCGGCGTCTTCGCCATGGCGGCGGCCGTCTGCGAAGCGATCGAGAATGGGCCGGCGGCTTGGCGCGCGGTCGATCTCACCATCCTGCCCGGCATCACGGCGATGCTGGCGGTGGCGGCAAGGGCCGGCGCACCGCTTGGCCACGATTTCTGCGCCATCTCGCTGTCAGACAATCTAAAGCCTTGGAATATAATCGAAAAACGCCTGGAGCTGGCGGCGAAGGCAGGCTTTGTCATAGCCCTTTACAATCCGATCAGCCGGGCGCGGCCCTGGCAGCTCGGCGACGCCTTCAAGCTGTTGCGCGACCATCTGCCCGCAACAACGCCGGTTATTTTCGGCCGCGCGGCCGGACGACCGGATGAGCGCATCGCGGTACAGCCGCTGGCGCAGGCCGATGCCACGATAGCCGATATGGCGACCTGTATCATCATCGGCTCGGCCGAGACGCGCATCGTCACGCGGCCGGGCCGGCCGGATCTCGTCTATACCCCGCGTTTCATGGCGGAGGGGAAGAGGTGATCGATCGCCGCCAGCGCCGCCTCGACAGTGTCGACCGTCCTGACGGTGGACGCCGCCGCGCGTGCCACCATCAGCACCTCGATGCCGAGCAGGCGGGCTGCCTCGATCTTCGCATAGGTGGCGGTCCCACCGCTGTTCTTGGCAATGATGACGTCGATGCCGTGCTGCTTCAGCAAGGCGCTTTCGCCTTCCAGCGTGAACGGGCCGCGATCAATCACATAGTCGACATTGGCAAGCGCCGCGGGCGGTTCGACGGGATCGACGCTGCGGATGAGATAGTGATGTTGCGGCGCCGCTTCCGCATGATGCGCGCCCTGCCGGCCCGTCGCCAGGAAGACATGGCGAGGGGAGGGGCCGAGCGCTGCGATGGCAGCCGGAATGCTCCGCACGTCGCGCCAGCGGTCGCCCGGCAGGCGCTGCCATTCCGGACGGCGCAGAGCGATTGCGGTTATACCGGTCGCCTCGGCCGCAAAGGCGGCATTGGCGGAAATCCGCTCGGCGAAGGGATGCGTGGCGTCGATCAGCAGATCATATCCGCCGGCCTTCAGAAAATCGGCCAGCGCCGCAGCGCCACCGAAGCCGCCGATGCGAACCGGAACCGGCTGCGCGGCCGGTTTTTCGGTGCGGCCGGCCAGCGACAGAAGAACATCGCAATCTCCCCGCGCCGCGAGCGCCTCGGCAAGCAGCCGCGCTTCGCCGGTGCCGCCGAGGATCAGGATGCGAGGTCTTCCCATGTCTGATCTTTCTCCTGCCTCAAGCCCGCGCTGGCTGACTATTATCGGCATCGGCGAAGATGGTCCAGAAGGGCTCGGCGAAGAGGCGAGGCGGCTGATCGCCACCGCGCCTGCCGTCTTCGGCGGCGCGCGGCACCATGCGCTTGCCGCCTCGCTGATATCAGGCGAGACGTTTTCCTGGCAGAGCCCGTTCGAGCGCTCGATCGATGCCATCCTCCAAAGGCGCGGCACGCCCGTCGTCGTGCTCGCCTCCGGCGATCCGTTTCTCTACGGCGTCGGCGCAACGCTTTCCCGCCACGTGGCGGCGGCAGAGATGCGCACCATCCCCGCGCCCTCGGCCTTCAGCCTTGCCGCCTCGCGCCTGGGTTGGCCACTGCAGCATGCCACTGCGATTTCGCTGCATGGCAGGCCGATCGACCTGATCCGGCCGCATCTGCATCCCGGGCGGCGCATCATCGCCTTGACCTCGGACGAGAAGGGGCCGCGCGAACTCGCAACTTTGCTTGCCGCAACCGGCTTCGGTCAGTCGCAACTGACCGTGCTCGAGGCGCTTGGCGGCGATCGGGAACGGCAGAGAAGCGTCGTGGCGGCGGATTTCGATCTTGTGGACATCGATCCCCTCAACGTCTGCGCCCTTGAGATCGCGGCAGGGGAGGGGGCTCGCATTCTGCCTTTCAGCCCCGGGCTCGAGGATGATCTCTTCGAGCATGACGGACAGATCACCAAGCGCGAAATCCGGGCGATGACGCTGTCGGCGCTCGCGCCGCGTCACGGTGAGCTGCTCTGGGATATCGGCGCCGGTTCGGGATCGATCGGCATCGAATGGATGCTGGCCGATCCCAGCGTGAAGGCGATCGCCATCGAGCAGTCGCCGGAGCGGGCCGCCCGCATCGCCCGAAACGCATCGGCCTTCGGCGTGCCGCATCTTGCCGTCATCGAAGGCGCGGCGCCCGCCGCGCTGGCGGGCTTGCCGCAACCCGACACGATCTTCCTCGGCGGCGGCGGCAGCGAGCCTGGCGTCATCGATGCCGCGATTGCCGCGCTGAAACAGGGAGGGCGGTTGGTCGCCAACGCCGTGACGCTGGAGATGGAAGCCGTGCTGCTCGCAGAACACGCAAAAGGCGGCGGCTCGCTGACACGCATCGAAATATCGCGCGCCGCGCCTGTCGGCGGCATGAGCGGCTGGCGGCCGGCCATGCCGGTAACGCAGTGGCGCTGGACGAAAGGATAACGGCATGAAGGTGCATTTCATCGGCGCGGGGCCAGGGGCTGCGGATCTGATCACGGTGCGCGGCCGCGATCTCATCGCCCAATGCCCGGTCTGCCTCTATGCCGGCTCGATCGTCTCGCCGGAACTGCTGCAATATTGCCCGGCGGATGCGCGCATCGTCGATACCGCGCCGATGTCGCTCGACGAGATCGAGGCGGAATATCTCAGTGCCGCTGCGGCTGGCCAGGATGTCGCCCGGCTGCATTCCGGCGATCTCTCGGTCTGGAGCGCGGTCGCGGAGCAGGTGCGCCGGCTTGAGAAACACGGCATTGCCTATACGATGACGCCTGGTGTGCCGGCCTTTGCCGCCGCAGCCTCGGTGCTCGGGCGCGAGTTGACCATCCCGGCCGTCGCCCAAAGCGTGGTGCTCACCCGCGTTTCCGGCCGGGCGTCACCGATGCCGAATGACGAGACGCTCGCCAAATTCGGCGCGACGGGCGCCACACTGGCGATCCATCTGGCAATCCATGCGCTGAAGCAGGTGGTGGAGGAATTGACGCCGCTTTACGGCGCCGATTGCCCGGTCGCCATCGTCGTCAAGGCCTCCTGGCCGGACGAGCGCATCCTGCGCGGTAGGCTCTCCGATATCGAGGAGAAAGTCGCGGCCGAACCGATCGAACGCACGGCGATCATCTTCGTCGGCCCGTCGCTCGCAGCGGCGGATTTCCGCGAGAGCTCGCTCTACGACCCGGCCTATCAGCGCCGGTTCAGGGGCCGGGAATAATTTCAAAAAATGGCCGCGCTGGTGCGCGACCTCTCGGAGCCCAATAACAGGCGAGCCTGCTCGCCCTCGGTTTGTTGACAAGCCTGCAAAACCCGCGGCGTCATCCTCGGCCTTGTGCCGAGGATGACGCCGGTCCAATTAAGTACCTGAAAAGAAAAGTTTTCCTGTCAACCAACAGCAGTGGTCAGATGCTCGGCACAAGGCCGAGCATAACAGAGGAGATTTTGTCTCAGACCCGCGCGGTCAGATACTCCATGCTGGCGCGAAGCACGCCGGCCGGGTCCTTGACCGCATGCACCTCGGCCGCGAAGGGCTCGAAGGAGAACGGGCCGTTATAGCCCGCCTGCAGCAGCGCCTTGATCTGCCCGGCATTGTCGAGCCGGTCGTCGGCGCCGACGAGCACACGATGGGAATCGCGCATGTCGGCAACGGAAACGGCAGGGTCGCTGACGCCGGAAATGTGCACAAGACCGGCAAGCTCCGGGAAGGTCGCGGCTTCGCCGGCAAGATGATGGTGGAAAGTGTCGTGGACGAGTTTGAAGGTCGATTGTGCGCCGAGCTCCCTGATCGCCTCGGCCGCCTCGGTCTTCGAGCGCAGCGAGCAGATCTCGAAACCGAGCGGCTCGACCAGGCCAGTGATGCCGGCTTTTTCAAGCATCGGCTTCAGCGCCGACAGAGACTGGCGCAGATTGGCCTGCCGTTCGCCGTCGGCGCAGCCGGTGCCGTCGTTCTTCGGAACGAGGACCAGCGCCTTGGCGCCGCAGGCGCTCGCATAATCGATCAATTCCTGCGCTTCCCGAGCGCGGGCTTCATTCCATTCGTTGAAACGCTGCAGGGCGTTGATCGAGATGATCGTCAGCCCGTGGCGGGCGGCGGCCTCTCTGATCGCTTCCGGTTTGGTGCCGTCGAGAATGGCATTGCCGGAAAGGTCGTTGCGGATCTCGACCGCATCGATGCCGAGCGACTTTGCCAGCGCGAAGAAATCATCGATAGCGAGCGACGGCGCGGCCATATGGTTGAGCGCAAAGCGGATCGAAGTCATGACGGATTCTCCTCCTCGTCTCCGCGACATCAGCGGAGCGGTTCCTCGTGAATGGGTGAGCGAATCTCTATCGGAATTCCCAGGGCAATCCATCCGTCATCACCAGCGCCGGCTCTCATTCCTGATAGAATTTCGGCGATAATGATAGAATCCCATCATTCCTCAGATATTCTCTGAAAGGTAGATGTCGAAGGGCAGGAAAGACTGACCGGGGATGGCGGCTTCGCTGTTCTCGATCGCATCCTTCATCAGGACCATCAATTCCTGACAGAGCCCGGGCAGGGGAGTGCCGATCGCCATGGCGACGATGTCATCGGCAAGACCTGCCTTGCTGTCGGGCGTAAGTTCGTTGACCACCAGCACCACCTTGCCGCCAAGGCTTTCTTCGCGGAACGCCGAGATTGCCCCTTCCATGCCGCCGCCGCAGATATAAAGCCCGACAAGGTCGGGATGTTTCTGCAGCAATGTCAACGTCGCCTCATGCGTGATCTCGGGCGTATCCAGGTTGATCAGTGTGTCGATCACGTCAAATTCGGGCGCATTTTCGCGGAAATAGGAGCGGAAGCCGATTTCCCGCAGTTCATGACCATGGAAACGATGACTGCCGACGAAACAGGCGACCTTCCCCGGCTTGCGCGCCGTCCGCGCGATCAGCCAGGCGGCGGTGCGGCCGACCTTGCGGTTGTTGACGCCGATGTAACCGGTGCGTACGCCCGACGCGAAATCGGAGAGCAGCGAGAAGACCGGGACGCCTTTTTCTTTCAACTCCTCGATAGCGGCCGTGACCGCCGGGTAGTCAGGCGCCACCAGGGCAACCGCCTGGTTGCGCGCGCCGAGAGCTTTGAGTTTCTCGACGATCGCAGCCGGCGTGGCGGCGGAGGGAAAGTCGATCTGCGTCTGAATGCGGGCGTTCGTGACCGCCCGCGCCGCCGCTTCGATCTCGCGGGCGAACGCCTGATAGAACTGCTGCGTCGGCTTCTGCAGCAGAAAGGCGAGCTTGTATTGCGGCAGATCCTCGAAGACGCGCTGCCGGATGAGGCCGACGGCATGATAGCCGATCTCCTGCGCCGCGTCATAAACCCGCCGCGCCGTTTCCTCCCGCACGCGGTGGCGGGCGTTGAGAACCCGGTCGACGGTGGCAACGCTGACGCCGGAGGCGCGGGCAAGATCGGATATGGTGGGACGGCGCATGAGTTTTCCTGATGGATTCGATCATTTCTGCAAGCCACTTCTGATGGCTTTTGATAGAATATATCAAGCCTGCATTGAGCCTCTTCCGAAGTCAACCTATTCTCTCGGCAACGGCATAACGGGAGGCGGATAATGGCGATCGAGGCAAAGAAACGGGACTACGACCTGCTCGGCGAAAGCGGCCGCACCGCCGTCGAGACGGGGCTGGCGGCAGCGCAGTGGTATCACACCGACATTCCACGCAAGGAGATGAAGGCGCTGATGCAGCGCTCCGACGCGCCTGCTATCCGCGACACCGTCATCTGGCTCGGCAGCATGGTCATCTTTGCCGGGATCGGCATTTATTTCTGGGGCTCTTGGGTCGCCGTGCCCTTCTTTCTCGCCTATGGCGTGCTCTACGGCTCGGCCTCCGACAGCCGCTGGCACGAATGCGGTCACGGCACCGCCTTCAAGACGCGCTGGATGAACGATGCCGTCTATCAGATCGCCTGCTTCATGATCATGCGCAATCCGGTGACCTGGCGCTGGAGCCACACGCGCCATCACACCGATACCGTCATCGTCGGCCGCGATCCCGAGATCGCCGTCATGCGGCCGCCCGATCTCGCTCGGCTGGTCCTCAATTTCTTCGGCATCCTCGACGCCTGGCATGCCATCGTCGACATGCTGCGCAATGCTTTCGGCGTCATCAGCCCGGCGGAAAAGACCTTCATTCCGGAGATGGAGCAGCCGAAGGCGATCCGCTTTGCCCGCATCTGGCTGGCGATCTATCTCGTCACCATCGCCGCCGCGGTCGCCATGGGCTCGATCCTGCCGTTGATGCTGATCGGCCTGCCGCGCCTCTACGGCGCCTGGCACCATGTGCTGACCGGGCTCCTGCAGCATGGCGGCCTGGCCGACAACGTCATCGACCACCGGCTGAACAGCCGCACGGTCTATATGAACCCGATCAGCCGCTTCATCTATTGGAACATGAACTATCACGTCGAACATCACATGTTCCCGATGGTGCCCTATCACGCGCTGCCGAGGCTGCACGCGATGATCAAGCACGACCTGCCGGCGGCAAACCCGTCGATCCTGTCGGGCTATCGCGAGATGATCCCGGCCTTCCTGCGCCAGTTGCGTAACGAGGATTATTTCCTGAGGCGCGAACTGCCGGCGACAGCGCGGCCCTATCGCGAAGAGTTCCACAATGAGCTGGCCCCGGCCGCGCAATAATCACGATCAAGGGAGGATAAGATGAGCGGAAACTGGATCCAGGTCTGCGCCAAGGACGAGATCGACGAAGAGGATGTCATCAGCTTCGATCACGACGGACGCACCTTCGCGGTCTATCGCAGCCCGGACGACGAATTCTTCGCCACCGACGGTCTCTGCACCCATGAACATATTCATCTCGCCGACGGGCTTGTCATGGATGAAATTATCGAATGCCCGAAACATAACGGCCGCTTCAACTACAAGACGGGCGAAGCCAAGGGCGCGCCGGTCTGCGTCAACCTCAAGACCTATCCGGTCAAGGTCGAAGGCGGCAGCGTCTTCATCTCGGTCTGAGGAGGCGGATGTGGCTCATTTCGTCATCATCGGAGCCGGCGAATGCGGCGCGCGTGCCGCCTTCGCCTTACGCGAAAAAGGTTTTGACGGCGAAATAACGCTTGTCGGCGCCGAACCCCTCCATCCCTATGAACGGCCGCCGCTGTCGAAGGCCGGTTCCGCCGAGGCCAGCGATCCGAAATTCATCGCTGCGGCGGAAAAATATGCCGACAGCGGCATCCGGCTGCTGACCGGCCTGGAAGCCCGGGATTTCGATACATCCTCCGAGACCGTCACGCTTTCGGACGGGACGACGCTTTCCTATGACAAACTTCTGCTGGCGACAGGTGCAAGCGCTCGATCCTTTCCCGGCGCGCCGGAAGATAGCCCGCATATCCGCTCGTTGAGGACGCACCACGATGCGGCGGCGCTGCGCGGTGCGATGAAACCGGGGAAACATATCGCCATCATCGGCGGCGGTTTCATCGGGCTGGAACTTGCGGCGACCGCGCGCCTGCTCGGCGCCGAGGTCACCGTCGTCGAGGGGCTGGAACGGGTGCTGAAGCGCGGCGTGCCGGAGGAGATCGCTCATCTCCTGACCGAGCGCCATCGCGCCGCGGGTGTCGATATCCGCTGCGGTGTGTCGATCGAGGCGCTGACCGAGGAAGGCGGAAAAGCCGCGATCAGGTTGTCGGGCGGTGACGTGATCGAAGCCGATCTCGCCCTTGTCGGCATCGGCGCCCGGCCGAATGTCGAGATCGCCGAAAGGGCGGGGCTAACCATCGACAACGGCATATCAGTCGATATCCATCTGCAGACCTCGGCGCCTGATATATTTGCCGCCGGCGACTGCTGCTCCTTTCCGCTGCCGATCTATGGCGGCCGGCGGGTGCGGCTCGAATCCTGGCGCAACGCCCAGGAGCAGGGCACATTGGCCGCGGCCAACATGCTCGGTCTCGATGAGGCCGTTTCATCAGTGCCATGGTTCTGGTCGGATCAATACGACGTGACGCTGCAAATTGCTGGCCTCGCCGAAGGGGCCGCCACGCATCAGCGCCGCGAGCTCGGTGTTGGCGCCTTCATCCTGTTCCATCTCGATGCCGGCGGGCGGTTGATCGCCGCCAGCGGCATCGGCCCCGGCAATGCGGTGGCGCGTGATATCCGTCTCGCCGAAATGCTGATCGCAGCCGGCGCCCATCCGGATCCCGCCGCACTCGCCGCCAGCGACATCAAACTGAAATCCCTGCTGGCCGCCTGAGCCGGCCGATATATTCAAAGGAATTGACGATGAAGAAACATAGACGCGCGACCGTCGCCGATCTGCTCGCGGAAAAGGGCAAGCGCCAGCTCACCATGCTGCGCGTTACCTCGCTGGAGGAGGCGGAAGCCGCCGAAAAGGCGGGCATCGATATCGTCTCGGTGCCGCCCTCGCTGCTCGGCCCGGTCTTCCGCGAGATCGCCCCGACGCCCTTTGCCATTCCGGGCCTCGAATATGGCGACCACGTCTCCGCCGAGGACTATCTGCGCGCCGCCTTCGCGGCGTTGAAAGCCGGTGGCGATGCCGTCTATTGCGCCGCAAGTCTGCAGACCATCCGGCGCATGCGTGACGAGGGCATCCCGGTCTGCGGCCATCTCGGCCTGATCCCGTCGAAGGCCACCTGGACCGGCGGTTTCCGCGCCGTCGGCAAGACGGCGGCCAGTGCCGCCGAAATCTGGCGGCAGACCAAGGCGCTGGAAGAGGCCGGCGCCTTCGCCGCCGAAATCGAAGTCGTGCCGGGCGATGTCGCTGCCGCCATCAGCAGCAACACCTCGATGCTGATGATCTCCATGGGCGCCGGCAGCGGCTGCGACGCCCAATATCTCTTCGCCGACGACGTGCTCGGCGCCAATCGCGACCACTATCCCCGCCATGCCAAGGTCTATCGCAACTTCGCCGCCGAACACGACCGGCTGCAGCGCGAACGCATCGCCGCCTTCACCGAATTCGCCGAGGATGTCCGCACCGGCGCCTACCCGGAGAAGCGCCATTGCGTCGGCATCGACGAAGCGGAATTGACGGCTTTCCTGGATCGGTTGGCGAGCGAGACCGGCAATCGTTGAAGTAGTCCCACCTATTCTTTGCCTTCGCTTACGCTCCGCATTCGCTTCGCTCACCCCATCTGCCTGCCGGCATCTTCCCCGCTGGGGAAAAGGGGGGGTGTGGCGGCGTCTCGCGCCTCTTGAGACCTTTGCTGTAGGAATGGCACCGTGCGGCTTGCTCCCCCTTCTCCCCAGCGGGGAGAAGATGCCCGTCAGGGCAGATGAGGGGGGGGAGGAGCGTCAGCGACGAACGCCTTGAGCGGTAGGCGAAAGGCAAACACGGCGTGCCCAGCCGCCCGCTCATCCACCTGACAGCACCTTCTAACCCGCTGGGGAGAAGGGGGAGCACGCCATTGGCTTCCGTCTCGGCCTGTGTCAGGAATGACCCAACCGGAACGGAGTATTCTGCCCCCTGTGACGATCGGCTTTGCGCATGCGGAATTGATTGCGGTGCTCGTCGCGGTGACGGGGGACGAGCCGCGTGTGATGACGATCCGCTCCGGCAATGCGCTGCCGTCAGGCCCTTTCGAAATGGGCCATCGCACCCTGCAATCGGGCCTGCGGGAATGGGTGCAGGAGCAGACGGAGCACCCCGTCGGCTATCTCGAACAGCTCTATACTTTCGCCGACCGCGACCGGAACAACGACATTCCGGGCGGGCGGACGATCTCGATCAGCTATCTCGGCCTCGTCAACGAACAGTCGGGCGCCGGCCGGCCAGGCTGGCACGGCTGGTACGAATATTTTCCCTGGGAAGACCATCGCCACGGCCGCCCGGCCGTGCTGGACGAGATCATGGCGCGGCTGAGACGCTGGGCCGATGCCGATCCCTTCAGACGCGACCACCGCCATCGCCGGGCGGATTTCACCTTCGGCCTCGACGGCGGCGGCTGGAACGAGGATCTGGTGCTGCAGCGCTATGAGCTGCTCTATGAAGCGGGGCTCGTCACCGAGGCCGGATGCGAAATAGAGGCCAATCTCGGCCGGGCAATGTTTGCCGACCACCGCCGGATTCTGGCGACCGGGATCGCCCGGCTGCGCGCCAAGATCAAATACCGCCCCGTCGTCTTCGAGCTGATGCCGGAGAGTTTTACGCTGCTGCAACTGCAGCGCGCCATCGAGGCGCTCGCCGGCCTGACGCTGCACAAGCAGAATTTCCGCCGCCTGATCGAACAGCAGGAGCTGGTCGAGGAAACCGGCGGCACCGAAAGCGAAACCGGCGGGCGGCCGGCCAAGCTCTTCCGCTTCCGTCACACGGTGCTCGAAGAACGGGCTCTTGCCGGAACGAAATTACCGCTCTCCCGCAATTGACATATGCTCATGGTGAGAATATCTATTTGCCCATAATATGCTCAAATAGAGCATAATTAGGAGCCGGCCATGAATCATCCTGTTTCCGCATCTTCGCTCTATCAGCGCGTCAGCCGCGTCATTCCCAAAGCCGAATGGATGGCCTTCGAAAACGACGTCGACGCCATCCTCGAGCTCAAGCGCCGCCGCAACGCCGTCATCCTGGCGCACAACTACCAGACGCCGGAGATCTTTCACGGCGTCGCCGATATCGTCGGCGACAGCCTGGCGCTCGCCCGCAAGGCGATCGAGGTCGATGCCGACGTCATCGTGCTGGCCGGCGTGCATTTCATGGCCGAGACCGCCAAGCTTCTGAACCCCGAAAAAACCGTGCTGATCCCCGATCTCGGCGCCGGCTGTTCGCTGGCGGATTCGATCACGCCGGAAGACATCGCGCTGCTTCGCCAGGCCCATCCCGGTGTGCCCATCATCACCTATGTCAACACCTCGGCGGCGGTGAAGGCCGCCTCCGACATCTGCTGCACTTCGGGCAATGCCAAACAGGTGGTGGAATCGCTCGGCGTGCCGAAGGTGCTGATGATCCCGGACGAATATCTGGCGCGCAACGTCGCCCGCGAGACCGATGTCGAGATCATCGCCTGGCACGGGCATTGCGAAGTGCATGAACTCTTCACCGCCGACGACGTGCGCCAGCTGCGCGAAAACCACCCCGGCGTGACGGTGCTCGCCCATCCCGAATGCCCGCCCGAGGTGGTAGCAGAAGCCGATTTCGCCGGCTCGACGGCCGTGATGTCGGATTATGTCGGCACGCAAAAGCCGGCCCGCGTCGTGCTGCTCACCGAATGCTCGATGAGCGACAATGTCGCCGTGCATCATCCCGATGTCGAGTTCATTCGCCCCTGCAATCTCTGCCCACATATGAAGCGGATCACCCTTGCCAATATCCGCGCCGCCCTTGAGGAAAACCGTCACGAGGTGACCGTCGATCCGGCGATTGCGGTGGCGGCGCGCCGCGCCGTCGAAAGGATGCTGGCGATATGACCGAGATTCTCCACAATCTCCCGGGGCGCACGGTGATCGTCGGCAGCGGCCTTGCCGGGCTGATGACCGCGCTGACGCTGGCGCCCGAACCTTCCGTCATCGTCACCCGCGCCGCCCTCGGCATGGAGACATCGAGCGCCTGGGCCCAGGGCGGCATCGCCGCCGGCATGGGCGCGGACGACAGCGCGGCGCTGCATCTTGCCGATACGCTTGCCGCCGGCGACGGCCTCTGCGATCCCACTATTGCCGCCGGCATCGTCGCCCAAGCACCGGCAGCGATCACAGCGCTGGAGCAAGCCGGCGTGCGTTTCGACCGCAATGCCGCGGGCGAACTTTCGCTCGGGCTGGAGGCCGCCCATAGCCGCCGCCGCATCGTCCATGCCGAAGGCGATGGTTCGGGAGCGGCGATCGTCGCCGCCCTGGTGCGGGCGGTGAAGCAGACACCGTCCGTCACCGCGCTCGAAGGCTTTGAGGCGCGGCGGATTTTGATGGAGGGCGAGCATGTCGCCGGCCTGCTCTGCGCGACCGTGAATGGCGCCGCCATCCTGCCGACATCAAAACTGGTGCTCGCCACCGGCGGCATCGGCGGGCTTTATGAAGCGACCACCAATCCGATGGGCAATTTCGGCCAGGGGATCGCGCTTGCCGCAAGGGCGGGCGCCGAGCTCACTGACATGGAATTCGTCCAGTTCCATCCGACGGCGCTCGATTCCCGCCGCAGGCCCCTGGCGCTGGTCAGCGAGGCGGTGCGTGGCGAGGGGGCCTTGCTCGTCAACGAGCGCGGCGACCGGTTCATGGCCCGAATCCCGGGCGCCGAGCTTGCGCCGCGTGACGTCGTCGCACGCGCCATCAGCGCCGAAATCGCCCGCGGCGGCCGTGTCTTCCTCGATGCCCGCGCGGCACTCGGCAGCCGCTTTGCCGCCCGCTTTCCCGTCATCGCAGCCCTTTGCGGCGAGGCCGGCATCGATCCGGCGAAAGACCTCATTCCCGTGCGACCGGCCATTCACTATCACATGGGCGGCGTTGCCACGGATGAGAATGGCCTGAGTTCGGTTTCCGGTCTGTGGGTGGTGGGAGAGGCAGCCTCGACCGGCCTGCACGGCGCCAATCGCCTCGCCAGCAATTCGCTGCTGGAGGCGGCTGTCATGGGCATGCGGGCGGCGCGCGACATCTCGGCCATGCCGGCAGGCCCCGCCGGCGCCACCCTCGCCGCGAGGCTGCCGGCGCCGGCCGATGCATCGCTCGTCCGGCCGATCGTCTCGCGCCATCTCGGCGTCTTGCGCAACGCCGATGCCATAGATGGGGCGATCGCTGCCCTGCTGCCGCTTGCCGAAGGTGACGGCCCTGCCGCCGATCCGGCTATCGTCGCGCTGCTGATTGCCGTCTTTGCCGGCCTGCGGGCGGAATCGCGCGGCGCCCATGCCCGCACCGATTTTCCGCTGAAGCTTGCCCAGGCGAACCGGCGGCGGATGCACCTTGCCCAAGCGCTGGAGATCGCCCGCGCCACGCCGCCCTATGCCTTTGCCCCGCTCCATACTCTTGCAAGGAGTGCCTGAGATGACCCTCGTTCCGCTTCCGCGCCTGATCGTCGAACCCTTGGTCCGGGCAGCCCTGCTCGAAGATCTCGGCCTTGCCGGCGACATCACCTCGGCCTCGGTCATTCCCCACGACCACCGCTCGACGGTCATCATGGCCGCCCGTCAGCCGGGCGTGATCGCCGGTCTCGACGCGGCCGAACTCGCCTTTGCCCTTGTCGATCCGGAGATCGTCCTGCGCCGGCATCTCCAGGACGGTGACGCGGTCAAGCCGGGCGACGTCATCGCCACCATCGAAGGTCCATCCCGCGGCCTGCTAACGGCTGAGCGCACCGCGCTGAATTTCCTCGGCCATCTCTCCGGCATCGCCACCGTGACGGCGGAGATTGCCGCCGCCATCCGCGGCGCCAAGGCTAGGGTCACCTGCACCCGCAAGACGACGCCGGGGCTGAGAGCGCTGGAGAAATATGCGGTGCGGGCCGGCGGCGGCATGAACCACCGTTTCGCGCTGCATGACGCGGTGCTGATCAAGGACAATCACGTCGCGATATCCGGCAGCGTCGCCGAGGCCATCCGCCGGGCGCGAGCCGGCATCGGCCATCTGGTGAAGATCGAAGTCGAAGTCGACACCCTCGATCAGCTGCGCGAGGCGATGGAGACCGGCGTCGACGCCGTTCTGCTCGACAATATGACGCCGGATCAGCTGCGCCAGGCCGTCGCCATCGTCGCCGGCCGGGCAATCACCGAGGCCTCCGGCCGCGTCACCCCGGCAACCGCCGCCGCAATCGCAGCCTCCGGCGTCGATCTCATCTCCGTCGGCTGGCTGACGCACAGCGCGCCGGTGCTGGATATCGGACTTGATTTCGTCGCGGCAGCGGCGGCAACGAAAACATATTCCAGGCGGACTTCGCAGGCGCTGTAACGGAGGACGGCGGCAATAACGTGCCGTGCCGCGACGCAAAAACACCTGTCATGAAAGTGTCGGCCAAGCATCTTCTCGGCGAGCGGCATGCAAAAATGCAAATAATCGCTGAAATTTCTTCTTTTTATAGCAAGGGCCGCTATGCGCGGCGGCTTTATAGCTTTAACATGATTTCTTGACCGCTGGTGCGTTTACGCGCCTTGGCTTTCAGGGGTGAGAACCGAGATGCAACCGACATCCGGGCAAAAGTCGACG
Source organism: Rhizobium sp. CIAT894 (assembly GCF_000172795.2). NCBI lineage: Bacteria > Pseudomonadati > Pseudomonadota > Alphaproteobacteria > Hyphomicrobiales > Rhizobiaceae > Rhizobium > Rhizobium sp. CIAT894. Next base: position 538,716 of record NZ_CP020951.1, on the reverse strand, counting down.
AACAGGCTGTGCCTGCTCGGACGACCGAGATTGCTGGCGGCGGGGAAAGAACTCCCCCTGCCGGAGAAGTCTTATTTTCTCCTCGCCATGCTCGCCGCCGAAGCCGGTCTCGAACTCGATCGCGAAACAATCAGGCGGCAGCTCTGGCAATCGGAACTGCCGGAAAAGCGGGCAGGCAGCCTGCGCCAGTTGTTGGCGCGCATCGAGCAGAGCATTCCTGCCGGCCTTCCGCCGCTGCTGGCCGCAACTCGAACCCATATCGGGCTTGCCGACGGCTGGGAGGTCGACGTCCATATCCTGAAGCAGAAAGGGCCGCTCGCTCCCGAAGACCGCGATATGCTGAACGGCGATTTGCTCGAAGGCGCCAAATCGCCGACGCAGGGCGCCGAGGACTGGCTGACCTTCGAGCGCCAGCGGATCGATGAATTGCGCTCGGCCCATCTCACCCGGCTGATCGAAACGTCGGAAGACGGATCGGAAGACGAGCAGGTGACGCTTGCCAGGCGCCTGCTGCAGCTCGACCCTGCCAATGAGACGGCCTATCGCGCCCTGATGCGCACCCATGTCAGGCTGAACGATCCGGCCGCCGCCCGTCAGGCCTATTTGAAGTGCAAGAGCCAGCTGAAGGACGACTTCGACACCGAGCCGGAGGAAAGCACCACGGCGCTTGCCCGCGAACTCGGCCTGATCCCGCCAGCACAAGCCGCCGCCCCGGAGCGCCCGCCGGCCTCAGGCATATCGGCTGATATGCTCGGCCAGCCGCGCATCATCATCCTGCCGCCGGAAAGCATCTTCACCGATCCGCTGATGGAGCGCGTCGGCAGGGCGCTTCTCGAAGACGTCACCATCGGCCTCAGCCAGCAGCGCGGCTTCAAGGTGATTGCGGCCCATACCAGCCTGGAAATCCTCAGCCGTTCGATCGATCCGGCGCGTGCCGTGCCCGGCCCGCTCGACCTCAGCTTCGACTATGCGGTCTACGTCACCATCCAGGGCCGCGACGAGGATGTCTTTGCCACCTGCCGGCTGACGCGGACGACGACCTCGGAGGTGATCTGGGCCCTGGAACTGCCGCTGGTCATGCAGAAGATCAGCGAATCCTTCGCGCATCTGACGCGGCGGATCGTCTCCTCGCTCGCCGACACGATCGAGCGCCATGAACTGGCGATGCCGATCGGCGAGGCGCCGGCCTCTGCCTACCGTCTCTACCTGGAAGGCAAGCGGCTGATCGCCCAGACCGATCTGCAGCATCTGCGCCAGGCGCGCAAATGGTTCAAATCCTCGCTCAATCGTTATGAGCATTTCTCCGCCGCCCATGCCGGCGTGTCGCGCGCGCTCGGCATGGAATGGCTGATCCGCGGCATGCGGGACAAGGAACTGCTCGACGAGGCGAATGGTGCTGCGCGGCTGGCGCAGCAGTCCGACCCCAATAGCGGCCGGGCTTACCGCGAGCTTGGCTTCGTCGCGCTGTATCGCCGCCGCTTCGACGAAAGCCTGGAATATTTCCAGCAGGCGCAGGATCTCAATCCCAACGATGCCGACATTCTGGCCGATTTCGCCGACGCGCTTTCGCATGACGGCGATTTCGACCGGGCGCTGGAGCTGAGCCGCGCCGCCTTCAAACTCAATCCGCTGCCGCCGGACTATTATTACTGGAACCTCGGCGGCATCCACTTCATGCGCGAAGAGTATGAAAAGGCGATCGAGGCGCTGGAGCCGGTGAAGGCGAAACAGGCGACGGCGCGTCTGCTGGCCGCCTCCCATGCCATGGCCGGCGATACGGCCAAGGCCGGAAATTATGCCCGGACGGTTCTGGAAAACTTCCCGGACTTCCGCAGCGAGGACATTCGTCACTTCGTCCCCGATCGCGATCCCGCCTTTACCGACCCGCTGATAAGAGGCCTGCAACTCGCCGGTCTTCCTTGATTGCATCGCCTTTTAACGAAGCCTGTAACGCTTAAATGACGCAGGCAATGTTTTCCTCCGATGGTTAACGGCAGCAAGGGCTGCCCAACAATCGGAGATGAACCATGAAGACGAATGCTGAAACCACCGCCCTTCAGACACAGTCCCTGCGTTTCTCTGCAGCCGCCAAAGCAGCCATGAAGCAGGACGAACTCAGCGTTTCCGCCAATGGGCTCGAGAGCCTGACACACGCCCTGAGGTTCCGCTAAGGGCGAGATCGGTATGTCCGCTTGCACCGACCCAGAGCAATTCCAGCAGAAATGTGCAGCGGTTTTGCGTCCGGAATTGCGTGAAAAAAACGAGATGGAGCATTTTCGCGATTCGAGGAGAAACGAAAATGCTCTTCAGACGCTTGCCGGTGATCTCGAACGATCGTCGGCGGGCGTCAGCGATTATCACGACCGCGCGATCACCCCGGCTCAGACGCTTGCGGCCATCAGGCCGCATCTGCGCGAATTCGGCATTACCCGCGTCGGTCTGCTGACCGCGCTTGACGTCCTCAACATTCCCGTCGCCTTCGCCACGCGGCCGAACAGCCATACGCTCTCGGTGTTTCAGGGCAAGGGGATCGACAATGACGCCGCCATGACCTCGGCCGCCATGGAAGCGATCGAGACGCGGATCGCCGAAATCCCACCCGCCGACCTGACGCAGGCGACGGTCGAGAGCATGCGGGCGGAACATGCCGCCATGATCGATCTCGACAATGTCGCTCGCTGCGCACCCGACGAGATCGGCAGCGGACCCATCCCCTGGTGCTCCGGGCTCGACATCCTGTCCGGCCGCAGCGTTTTCGTGCCCTGGTGGCTGGTCGGCCTCGACCATCGCGGCGACAGGCCGCCGGGCTTCGAGCAGTCGAGCGATGGGCTCGCCTCCGGCAACACGCCGTCAGAAGCGGTGCTGCACGGGCTTTGCGAACTGGTGGAGCGCGACGCCTGGGCCTTGACCCAGCTGAAATCGCCGCAGCGGCTGAAGGAGAGCCGCATCGACCCCGCCTGTTTCGGCGATGCGGTCATCGACATCATGACCGATCGGATCACCCGCGCCGGCATGCGGCTGCTGCTGCTCGATATGACCACGGATATCGGCATCCCGGCTTTTCTTGCCGTCATCATGCCCGGCAATCTTTCCGACCGGGTCGATGCCCGCTGGGCCCATGTCTGCGGCGGCTGCGGCTGCCATCCCGATCCCGTGCGCGCCGCGCTGCGCGCCATCACCGAAGCGGCGCAGAGCCGGCTGACCGCCATTGCAGGCAGCCGCGACGATTTCTCGCCGCGCGTCTATCAGCGGCTCGACCGGAGCGAGGCGATGCAGCAGGTGGTCGAGCTCTGTGAGGGCGGTGGCCGGATGCGCGCCTTCCAGCCCCGTCATGCCAGGGCTGCAACGATCCAGGCAACCATCGGCCAGATTGCCGGCCGGCTGGCGGCAGCCGGCATCGATCAGATCGTCGTCGTGCCGTTTGCGCACCGGGCTCTGCCGGTCTCCGTCGTCAGGGTGATCGTGCCGGGCCTGGAGGTCGATATATCGGGCCAGTACGTCCAGCTCGGCCTGCGCGCGGTCAATACCATCAGAGGAGCCCAATCATGAAGGTGCTGTTCGTCGGCCCGAGCCTCGGCAGCGATCTCACTGCTGCGAGAATCATGTCCCCCCGCATCGATTTCCGGCCGCCGGCCGCCTGCGGCGATATCCTGAAAGCCGTCCACGACGGCGCCACCGCCATCGGCCTCGTCGACGGTTATTTCGGCGATCTGCCGTCGGTCTGGCACAAGGAAATTCTTTTCGCCCTCGACCATAATGTCGCCGTTGCCGGCGGCGCCAGCATGGGCGCGTTGCGGGCAGCCGAATGCGCGCCTTTCGGCATGGTCGGGATCGGTTCGATCTTCGAGGATTACGAGAACGGGCGGCTGCTCGACGACGAGGCCGTCGCTCTGGTGCATGCGCCGCAGGCGCTCGGCTGGCTGCCGCTGTCGGTGCCCTGGGTCGATTTCGAGCCGACGATCGATGCGCTTCTTGCCGGCGGCGAGATCTCGACCGCCGAGCGCAAGAAACTGCTGCTTGCCGGACGTTTCCTGCATTTTTCCGAACGCACCTATGCCAAGGTCGTCGACGAGTGCCATTTTCGCAAGCCGCGGCGCGACACCATCCTCGCCGCCATCCGCGGCAATCGCGTCGAGCGCAAGCGCAACGACGCCCGGCTGGTATTGGAATGGCTGCGCCGGGACGAATTCCTGCCCGTCGACCGTGACTGGCACTTTGCCGCCACCTCGCATTGGCAGCTTCTGCACGCCGAAGTCACGCGTAATAAGGTTCCTGTAACGCTTGAATAACGGTCGCGGCGGAAGATGCAGTGGTGATGGAATCTTAGGGTTTCGCGACCAGAGGGGCGGGAACGATGTTTGAACAACACAACGAGCCGACGGGCAGCGAATACGCAAGGATCTTCCGGCTGCTGTCGGCAGCCAAGGAGGAGGCTGAAAAGCTTCAGCTGCGTAATCTGATGCACCTGACAAACATGGCGCTGCTGCAGGTCGTCATCGATTGGGACGGCATAGATCCCGACAGGGAGCTAGACGTCAATCTCGAGAAGCTGCTCGGCAGCAAGGCCAAGATCGCAATGAAGGATGCCAGCGAGAATCTGATCCTGATCGATCGCCATTGATCCCAATCGATAACTATCGATCTCGGTCGATGACTATCGATCACCGTCGATGACTATTGATCCCGATCGATAATTTTCGATGTCGATCGATGGCAAATTGAGCCGATCGATGGCAACTGATCCGGATTGATCCCCTTGGTCCCGATCGATTGCTATCGTGATGGCTCGCCACTGATCCTCATGCGGATCGCCTGGAGCGCGTGAAGGCCAGCCGGTTTATTCGGCGGCGTCCGCTTCCATCTGCTCGGTATGCGCGATCGCCTGGACGAGCTTCAGGATCTTCTTGCGAAGAGCTTCGTTCTTGATCGAGAAGAACGCAGCATTGAGAAGCACGCCTTCGCGCGAAATCACGAATTCCTCGCTGGGGGCCGGGTTGTCGTTGGCGGTATCCGGCGCGGCCATGTCGTCGAAAAACGTCCTGACGTCGACCTTCAAAGCGCCGGCGATTTCCACCAGCATGCTTGCGGAAACGCGGTTGGAGCCCTTTTCGTATTTCTGGATCTGCTGGAACGTTACGCCGACACGATCTCCCAGTTCCGTCTGGGAAACTTTCCTCAGCAGACGCTGTATACGGATCGTCTTGCCGACATGGACATCCACTGCATGTGGTTCTTCTTTCATTTGTTTTCCCTCCTGAGGACACCGGATATGAAGTTATTCGCCAAATCCGTATCTGACAACTTTTACCTGAGATGGCTAAAGCTAGCAATTGTCCGGTGGTAAGTCGTCCCAAACCGAAACACTTGCGTTACTTCATCCTTACACAAGCAAAAGACATGCCAAAGTAGCACTTTTGCATGCCACAGCACATCACATGATTTTGTGACCTCAGAGCGACCAGAGGCGCTGCGCATTGGCGAAAAGCAGCCTGGAACGCTCCGCCTCGCTGCTCGAAGCAAGCACGGCATGGGTCGCGGCGACCCAGGTGGAGAGGCCGCCGCCGAGCGTGCAGACCGGCCAGTCGCTGCCCCAGACGACACGATCCCAGCCGAAATTGGCAATCACATGCTCGATATAGGGCCGCAGCGTTTGCGCCGTCCATGTCGCGGCATCGGCATAGGCAACGACGCCGGAGATCTTGCAGACGACATTCGGCCGCCGGGCAATCTCCGATATACCGGCCTTCCATGGCTCGAAGGCATCGGAGCGGATATCCGGCACGCCGCAATGGTCGAGGACGAATTGCACATCCGGCGCGAGATCGACGAGGGCGGTGGCGCGGCCCGCCTGGTGCGGCAGGGTGCAGAGGTCGAAGGTCAGGCCGCTGCCGCCGATGCGCCGGATATTTTCGCGAAACAGCGCGCCTTCGGAAACCTCGTCGGGCACCACATGCAGCACGCGGCGGAAGCCCTTGACGAAGCGATCGGCCTTCTGCCGTTCGAGATAGGCGGCAAAACCTTCCTCTTCCGGCCGGCAGGAGACGATGGCCCCGGCAATCAGGCTGCCTGCCTTTCCCGCGATGGCGGCGACATGGTCGGTCTCAGCCTGCATGGCGGCGGGATCGACATCGACCTCCATGTGCAGCGCCGTGGTGATGCCGCAGCGCCGCGCCTCGGCCGCATAGGTCTCGTAGAGGAAATCGTGATCGAGAGCAGGAACGCCGGAGAGCCAGGGATAGGGCAGCGCCGAGCGATCGATAATGTGCAGATGGGTGTCGATGAGCACGCGTTTCTCCTCCAACAATGGCCACGCCGCAGCCTATTTCTGGTGAATGAATTATTCAAATAGAAATTCCGCCCAGACGTACCGTGCGAGAGTGAAGGGGAAACGGAGAGGCGGCTTTCAAGCCCTCTTCCCCCTCGGGGAGAAGAGGATCGAGACGCCCCGGCACATCCCTTCGACCCATCAACCAGAATTGACGACATCCGCCCCCGCCAGCAGCGAAAGCTGCGCGGCGGCCTTCTGCACCAGCATGATCGCCTGGGTGATATCGGGCGCCGACGGCGCATTGACGAGCGCGATGAAAGGGCAGGTGAGGGCGGCGATGCAGCGGCGGTCCGGCCCGAGAACCGGCGCGGACAGATTGTAGACGCCCGATGTCTGGGCGCTCGCCATCATCTCGTAGCCGCGCTCGCGGATCTGGTCGAGGCGATCGTAGAATTCCGGCCCGAGTTCGATATCGGCGCGGCTGCGCACATGCTCGGAGATCATCATCTCCCGCTCCTCCGCGCTGCGGAAGGCGAGCAGCACATGCCCCGAACCGGTATCGAACAGGCTGATATGGGCGCCGACGCGGATCGAGAACCCCCAGTAGTCGGGCGCCTCCTGCTGGGCGATGACGACGGCAGCGCCGCGATCGAAGACGGCGAGATGATTGGCCTGGCGTGTGCGCTGGGCGAGCTCGCGCATCAACGGCGTGGCGTAGGAGGCAAGCCGGCGCACCGGCGCGTGCAACTGAGCAAGACCGAAGAGCTTCAGCGTCAGCGAATAGCGGTCGCCGTCCAGCCGGGTGACGTAACCGCGGCGCACCAGGCGGTCGAGCATGCGGTAGAATTCATTGGGGCTGCGGTCGAGCCGCTTGGCGATTTCAGCCTGGGTGAGACCGCTGTCGACGCCGGCGAGCAATTCCAGGATATCGAGACCCTTGTCGAGCGCAGGAGCGCGGTAGCGGTCTGACTCGTCGGTCTCCATTCCTTCCTCCTGTGAATATGGTTCTGCATATACGCAGAACCGCCGCCGGAAAAGGAAAAGTTTAGGCTTGCCTCTTGGCTAATCGTCTGTTTGTCTATAAACAGACAAATCATCACTGAAAACGCTCGCTCGGCAGCGCGTGCAACTGGGGTGCCGAAGGCGGCCAAGCGGCAAGATCGCAAACAGCCGGGCAGGGAGGAAAACAATGCAGCGCATGGCAACGATCCTGCGGCCGCATGCCTTGCCAGAGGCCGGTCGAAGCGCGCAAAAAGACAGGTGGAGGCGATGATGATGGGTGCGTTCCGCTATCGCCACCCAGCCTTCGTCAAGACATGAACTGCATTCCATCGTTCGGCGTAGACAATTCCAGAAAAGGCCCGTGACATGACAAACAAACTTTCCGGCAAGTCCGTTCTCATCACCGCCGCCGGCCAGGGCATCGGCCGGGCGACGGCGGCAGCCTTTGCCGCGGCCGGCGCCAAGGTCCACGCGACCGACATCAATACCGACGCGCTGGCGACGCTTGCGGCCGAAACCGGGGTTTCGACCCATCAGCTGAACGTGCTCGAAGAGGATGCGGTCAATGCGCTCGTCGCCAGGATCGGCGCGGTCGACGTGCTGTTCAACTGCGCCGGCTTCGTCCATGCCGGCTCCATCCTCGAGATGAAGGACGCCGATTTCGAATTCGCCCTCGATCTCAACGTCAAGGCGATGATCCGTACCATCCGCGCCGTTCTGCCCGGCATGCTCGAGCGCAAGGACGGGTCGATCATCAACATGGCCTCCGTCGCCTCCAGCATCAAGGGCGTGCCGAACCGCTTCGCCTATGGCGTCACCAAGGCGGCGGTGATCGGGCTGACCAAATCCGTCGCCGCCGATTATGTCGCTCAAGGCATCCGCTGCAACGCCATCTGCCCCGGCACGGTGGAAAGCCCGTCGCTGCAGGATCGCATGCGCGCGCAGGGCGATTACGACGCGGCGCGCGCCGCCTTCATCGCCCGTCAGCCGATGGGCCGGCTCGGCTCGCCGGAGGAGATCGCCGATCTTGCCGTCTATCTCGCCGGCGCCACCTACACCTCGGGTCAGGCGATCGCCATCGACGGCGGCTGGACGATCTGAGCTCGGCCGATGACGCGGCCGGCAGCATTGCCGGCCGGCAAGATGATCGGCCGATATGACAGGCCTTAAGAATCGGGAGGAACAACCATGACCCGCATCACCGACCTTCGTGTCTTCGATCTCCGTTTTCCCACCTCGCAGAGCCTGGACGGATCGGATGCGATGAACCCCGATCCGGATTATTCGGCCGCCTATGTCATTCTCGATACGGATGCGCCCGATCTTGCCGGCCACGGCCTGACCTTCACCATCGGCCGCGGCAACGACATTTGCTGCATGGCGATCGAGGCGATGCGCCATCTCGTCGTCGGTACTGAGCTTGCCGATGTCCTCGCCCATCCCGGAAAGTTCTGGCGGCATCTGACCAGCGACAGCCAGCTGCGCTGGATCGGCCCGGAAAAGGGCGCCATTCATCTGGCGACCGGCGCCGTCGTCAACGCCGTCTGGGATCTGCTTGCCAAACAGGCGGGAAAACCGGTCTGGCGGCTCGTCGCCGACATGTCGCCGGAAGAGATCGCCGACATTGTCGACTATCGTTATCTCACCGACGTGCTGACCCGCGACGAGGCGATCGAGATCCTCAAGCGCGCCGAAGCCGGCAGGGCCGAACGCATCGCCACCCTCGAAAAGGAGGGTTACGCCTGCTACACGACCTCGGCCGGCTGGCTCGGTTATGAAGACGAGAAACTGCGCCGCCTCTGCCGGGAGGCGATCGAGGCCGGCTTCAACCATATCAAGATGAAGGTCGGCCGCGACCTGGAAGACGATATCCGCCGCTTGCGGATCGCCCGCGAGGTGATCGGCCCCGATCGTTACCTGATGATCGACGCCAATCAGGTCTGGGATGTCGGTCAGGCGATCGACTGGGTCAAGGCGCTTGCCCCGGCCAAGCCCTTCTTCATCGAGGAACCCACCAGCCCCGACGACGTTGCCGGTCACCGCAAGATCCGCCAGGCGATCGCGCCGGTGAAGGTCGCGACCGGCGAAATGTGCCAGAACCGCATCATGTTCAAGCAGTTCATCGCCGAGGGCGCAATCGACATCGTCCAGATCGATTCCTGCCGCATGGGCGGGCTGAACGAGGTTCTCTCCGTGCTGCTGATTGCCGCCAAATTCGGCCTGCCGGTCTGGCCGCATGCCGGCGGCGTCGGCCTCTGCGAATATGTGCAGCACCTGTCGATGATCGATTACGTCGCTGTGTCGGGCACCAAGGACGGCCGCGTCATCGAATATGTCGACCATCTCCATGAACACTTCCTCGACCCCTGCCGGATCGAGAACGCCGCCTATATGCCGCCCGTCCTGCCGGGCTTCTCCATCGAGATGAAACCGGACTCGATCAGCAACTATACGTTTCGAGGCTAATGAAACCTCGCCGGTCCACATGATAATTTCCTGTTTTCGATAGTCTTTCCTTGAGGTAACGGACTTCCAATCAGACGGGACTGCTCCAATTCACTTGGAAGCGGCGAAGCTTGCTTTTTTTAGCAGTGGGGAATATTTTCGAATTGTGAATGCGAAGGGGGCCCAGCACCAGCAGGCCAGCAAATTTTATTGAACTTAAACAATAGAATGTTTGCGATCCAGCCATGCCCAAGTTTCACCACGTCAAGAGACTGTGCGCCTATCTGCTGATCCTGGCGGCAATGCTGCTGCCGGTCGGCCTGGCGCATGCCGCCGTAACCGAAGGCGAGAACGGACGCCGTGTCGCCCTCGTCATCGGCAACTCGGTCTATAAGACGCTGCCGTCGCTCCCCAATCCCGCCAATGATGTCGAAGAGGTCGCCAACACGCTGCGGGCCGCCGGTTTCGACGTCACGATCGGCGTCAATGTCGACCGTATCGGGCTCGAAGATACGGTGCGCCGCTTCCTGCGCTCGACCAGCCATGCCGATGCCGGCCTGATCTATTATTCGGGCCACGGCATCCAGGTGGGCGGACAGAATTTCCTCGTGCCGGTCGATGCGACGCTGGAGACGCCCTATGACGTCGAGACCCAGACCATGCCGCTCGACCTCATCCTGAACCACCTGAAACAGAATTCGCGGGTGCAGCTGATTTTCCTCGACGCCTGCCGCAACAATCCCTTCAACGCCCAGAAATTCTGGATGGCGGAAAAGCTGGAACCGGTCGGCGCCACCCGCGGCCTCGCGCGCATCGACAGCGATCTCGGCAGCCTGATCGCCTTTTCCACCGAGCCGGGCCAGGTGGCCCTCGACGGCGAGGGCGCGCTCAGCCCCTATTCCGAATCCTTCATCAAACGCGCCAGCGAACCCAACAAGGAAATCCGCCAGGTCCTGACCGACGTGCGCCGCGACGTGATCGCCATGACCAACGGCAAGCAGGTTCCCTGGGAAAATTCCTCGCTGATGGACAGCTTCTATTTCATTCCGGCGCCGCCGCCGCCGAGCGTCGAGGCGATGCAGCAGGTGAGCGTGCCGGAGGGAGCAGCCGCCACGAAACTGCCGATCGCCCCACCGCATGACGAGACCGGCTCGGCTCTGCTCGTCACCCTGAACCAGCTTCCCCAGACCGGCAAACTCAGCTTCGACGGCAAACCGGTCGAACAGGGCGCCAAAATGCCCGCCGCGGCGCTGACGGCGCTCACCTATGATTCATCCGGTGTCGCCGCCGGAACCGTCGGCCTGATCGGTTATACCGTCAGCGATCCCTATGGCCAGGCGACGCAGGGCGTCGTCGCCATTACCGTCTCGGCCGATGCCGGCGCCAAGCTCGCCCAGCTCGAACAGCAGAAGCAGACCCGGCTTGCCGATGCCGGCGCCTATCTGAAGGAACTGCCGCGTGACGTCGACGCGACGATCGGCGTTGGCCCCGTTGCAGCCGCTCTGCCTGAAATCCCGGCATCGGCTGCGGAAATGACCTTCAAGGTCGCGGCCCTGCCCGACAAGGGCACGCTGCGGGCCGGAGATCGGGTGATCGGCCTCGGCCATGTGTTGGAGTCCGCCGATATTCCAGCATTGTCCTACGAACCGCAGATCGGCACCGAAAACCAGCCTTTCGCCCTGACGCTGCAGGCCGCCAATGACAACCTGCCGCCGGCCACCGTCACCTTCAAGCCGACGCTCGACGCCTGCGACAGCGCAGCCGCAGCACCGCTCGACCTGCAGGGTGTGACTTCGGGCAAACTGCCAAACGAGATCGATCCGGCCATCGCGGTGCCAGCCTGCACGGACGCAATAAAGACCTATCCTCAGGTGGCGCGCTTCGTCTACCAGCTCGGCCGCGCCCAGCTTGCCAACCGCGACACCAAGACGGCCTTTGCGACGATCAAGAAGGCGATGGATGCCGGGCATGTCCGGGCGATTCAGGAATTGTCGAGCCTTTATGAGTTTGGCGCTTCCGTTCCACGTGATGCCGCCAAGGCCAGCGAGATTGCTAAAGGGGGCGCCGCCAAGGGCGATCCCTTCGCCCTGCACAGCTACGGCAAGTCCCTCTACTACGGCCGTGGTACCAAGGCCAATCAGCGAGAGGGATTGCGGATGATGCTGCAGGCCGCCGACCTTGGCCATACTTATGCGATGAACGAGCTCGGATATATCTTCCTGAATGGTGTCAACGTCCCAGCCGATCCCGAGCGCGGTATTCGTTTCTATGAGGCCGGTGTCGAACGCAACGACATCTACTCCTTGAACAATCTTGCCCTAGTCTATCGCTTTGGAAAAGGTGCCCCCCAGGATCTTACCAAGGCACTTGACCTTTTCACTCGGGCTGCAGAAGGCGGACAGCCTCATGCCCCGACAAACCTCGGGCGCATGTATCGCGACGGCGTTGGCGTTGCCGCAGACAAGACGGAAGCGGTGAAGTGGCTGGAGATGGGCGCCGAACGCGGCGACTATTGGGGTGCTCTCGACCGTGCCGTCCTGGCGAAGGAAGAAGGCGGCGATAGTGACGGCCTTGCGACGGCGGCGCATTATTTCGCGCTGGCGACCGCCATCAACATGCCGGGCAGCGGCGATCCGAAGAACCAGGCTTTGGCAGAACTCAAGAGGCTGCCCAATGCTGCGAAGAAGAACGCAGAAGCCGCCTTTGTCGCCGACCTGACTGCTCAGGAGCAAAAAGCAATTCCAAAATCTAAGTCGATCGAGGACAGGCTCGTCAAGCTCGCCAAGGCGACATGGATAAAGCGAAATCCGAGGTACGATCTCTTCTGAAATGGCGAACCGGGGGCGCCCTACATGAACAGCAAGCTCATCATCCGTGTGCTATTGTGCTCTACCTTCATCGCGGGCTCAGCCGCTATCCTACAGAGTTGTGTGTTCGACCCAGGCGCCAAGACGCTGTTCGCCAGCGACGAGCCGAATAGGAACACCCCGAACGCCACGCCGACCAGGAAAACAACGCCCACTGTCAAAAAGGTGGTAGCAAAGAGCAATGAAACGGCTTTTGGCCGTTCCGGCAATGACTCCGGTTCGAATTCCGGCTCCGGTTCCGGTGGCATGGGCGGCGGCTCATCGAGTTCCGGTGGTTCTTCTAGCTCCGGCAACTCTTCGAGCGGCGGCCCGTCCTGGTAGGGGCAGGATCCTTCATGATTCAAGTTGCGACCCTTATCGGAGGCGTCGCCGGCATTGCGCTCTCGAACTATCTGCTGCTTGAGCCCGGCCAGGCGATGGCGCTTGCGCTGTTCTGCCTTCTCCTCGTTTGGATCGTCGTTGACGGCATGCCGGCCACCCGAGGGGTTTGGGTGTCGAGACAGAGGCGGAACGAAGCTTCGGCCCTCTTCTGGCGGCGCGTCGGGACCAAGCTTGTTGGCCTCGCTGCGCTTTTGGGTGCGGTCGTCATCGCCTGCTCGGTCTTTCCGTTTTTCACGCAGTCGTCGGCGGTCCAATGGTTCATCGGGGCCGGCCACACGACCATTCCCATTTCCATCGTCCTTGCCGGCGCCACTATTCTCTACGTCGCGGTCACCGATCTCGTTGCCGAGGAGCCCGACGATTATCTCCATCAGGCCGGGCGTGCGGTGCTGATGCAGGATTTTCGCGAAGAGGACGTGCTCTTTGCATTGCGCCTGCTCGCGATCAAATGCTTCTTTCTCGTGCTGATGTTTTCAAGCGGCATGGCGGCTCTTTCCGATCTGGCCGACAAGCCGGCCTGGGCCTTTCCTCCACTGTCAGCGGCCTGGTTCGAAGGCTGGACGCGGCTTGTCTTTCTCCTCGACGTCATCCTTGCAGCCGGCGGCTACATCGCCACCTTCAAGCTTTTCGGCTGGCATGCCAGGGCAACGGAGACGACGGCGCTCGGCTGGCTCGTCTGCCTCGTCTGTTACGAGCCGTTCTTTCCTGCGATCTCGCATGCCTTCGTGCCCTATGGCGAGGGGCCGGGCTGGGAGAGCGTCATCCGGGAGGGATCGGCAGTCTTCATCCTCTGGAGTGCCGCGATGCTGTTCTGCGCCCTGATCTATGTCTGGGCGACCATCGCCTTCGGGCCGCGTTTCTCCAACCTTACCCATCGCGGCATCATCACCTCAGGCCCCTATCGCTTCATCAAACATCCGGCCTATGTCTCGAAGAACATCGCCTGGTGGCTGTTTGCGGCCCCGAGCTTTATCGCCAGCGGGTTTGCGGAAGGACTTGCCCGGGCAGGCATGCTGGCGATCGTCACTCTCATCTACATCATGCGCGCCCGCGCCGAAGAACGCATGCTGAGCCGGGATCCAGCCTATCGGGACTATGCCGAGCGGGTCGCAGCACACGGTCTTCTGGCGATGGCGAAGCGGCGTCTGGCGCCGACAGCGCCGCGCGTCTGAAAGTCGGGCGAAGTAGGCGAGGGTGAGTTTGGCGGAAACGGCCCCTCATTCTCCGTCATCCTCGGCCTTGAGCCACTGCTGTCCGGTTTAAATTTAGTGGACATGGTGCACGGTGTTGATTCTACTCGTATTCGAGCGTTTCGCGACGATCTCGGACACGAAATAGGAGCAACACCGTGCGGCATGACAATAGCGTCTTTCATGATCTGTTGAAGCGGATTCCGTGGACGATCTTCGAAAGACTTGTGGAGGAGCATCAGGCCGACAAGCATGTTCGGCGGCTGTCGACGAAGAGCCAGTTGATCGCCCTGCTTTACGGCCAGCTTGCCGGTGCCGTCAGCCTGCGCGAGATCGTCGGGTCCCTGGAAAGCCATAGTGCCCGCCTTTACCATCTCGGCGCTCGCCCGGTGTCGCGCTCGACTTTCGCCGATGCCAACGGCCTGCGTCCGAGCGCCGTTTTTACCGAGTTGTTTACGCAGATGCTGGCCCGCGCCGGGCGCGGCCTCAAGCGGGCCATCGGCGAGGCGGTCTATCTGATCGACGGCAGCAGTCTGCCACTTTCCGGGGCGGGATCGCAGTGGGCCCGCTTTTCCGATCAGGCCTGCGGCGCCAAGATGCACGTCGTCTATGATGCCAATGCCGAACGGCCGATCTATGCGGCCGTCACCGCGGCCAATGTCAACGACATCACCGCCGCCAAGGAGATGCCGATCGAGGCGGGCGCCACCTATGTCTTCGATCTCGGCTATTACGATTTCGGCTGGTGGGCGAAGCTGGATGCCGCCGGCTGCCGCATCGTCACCCGCCTCAAGTCCCATACGAAACTGACAGCGAGCGCCGAGCAGGCGGTCAACGAGGATGCCGGCATCCTGTTCGACCGCATCGGCCTGTTGCCGCAGCGCCAGGCCAGGAGCCGCCGCAATCCGATGAACCGGCCGGTGCGCGAGATCGGCGTGCGGATCGAAACCGGCAAGATATTGCGCATCTTCTCCAACGATCTTACCGCCCCGGCCGAGGAGATCGCCGCACTTTACAAGCGCCGCTGGGCGATCGAACTGTTCTTCCGCTGGGTCAAGCAGACGCTGAAAATCCGCCATTTCCTCGGCAACAGCGAAAATGCAGTGCGCATCCAGGTGGCCGTCGCTCTGATCGCCTATCTGCTGCTGCAGATGGCAAAGGCCGACCAGGCCACCATCATAAGCCCGCTGGCCTTCGCCCGCCTGGTGCGCACCAACCTGATGCACCGCAAAAGGATCGACCGCCTGCTAAAACCACGCAACAACCCTCCCGGAAATCCCGGCCAGATGAGCCTCCAATGGTGACACAATTTAAACCGGACAGCAGTGGCTCAAGGCCGAGCATGACGGAGGACGAGGTGGCGGAAGTGGCAAATCATAGCGTGGACACCCGCGTCAGCAATGTGGTCCGCATGCCTCAGAGAGCTGCGGCGGCCGCCGTAATAGTTTGAATTATGCAGCAGACAGCCGGCGTGACGCTCCCGCGGTCACCCATCCAGCCCCTTGAAGCGCACCGGCTGGTAGCCGCGCATCAGCAGGCTGCCGAGGGAATAGGTGTTGCGGCAGACGCGGCCCTTGCAGGCGTTCGGCGAGGCCTCCATCACTTCCACCTTGCGGTCGTCGGTGAAGCGCATGAACAACAGCACATGCGAGCCCGGCTTGTTCAGCGCGTCGCCCGGACGCAGCGACCAGGGGTCGGAGAGGCGTTTGGTGATGCCGGGGATGGCGCGCGTCGAGACATGCATCTTCAGGCCCCAGGCGTCGCTGACGAAACCGGAGCAGTCGACGCCGAGAATGTTGGATTGCGGCGCGCTCTTGGTGCAGACATTGCCGGCGGTCTGGCCCTTTTCGACGCCGCCGATGAAATTCTCGAGCGGCGTCTTGCAGCCCCAGCAATAGGGAACGCCCTTCACCGTCTGGCCGCGCTTGCCGATCAGGTAGATCGGCCGGCGCAGCCGGTTCATGTTGAGGCAGCCGGGCCCGGGATCGCCGCCATAGGCGGTCGGCGTCACCAGCCAGTTCAGCGTCTCGAAGCCGATCGCCCGCTCGATGACGTCGTCGCGAGATTTCGGCACGATCGCCACCTTCGGCGTCCTGCCGGGTTTATCGGGTTTGAGCGGCTTGGCGGGGTTGATGACGGCAAGCTTGCGGCCGGGATCGCGGCCGTCGAGTTTGACCACCTGCGCCCGGCCCTCCTGCGATCTTAAATAGAGCACATCGCCGCGCGGGCCGATCGCCACGAAGCGCCTGGAGAACACCGTGCCGGGGTCGATCGGCAGGTCGTAGACCCGGTCCATCGCGCCGTTCGGCGTGAAGCGCGCCACCAGCATGCCGGTGCGCTCGGGCCGGTCGGCCGGCACCAGTTCGACCAGCGCATAAGGCCTGCCCGTCGTATCGATGTCGAGAAGTTCGACGGTTCCGATCCGCCCGTCCGCACTCAGCTGCAGCGACAGGAAATTCTCCTCCGAGCTCGCCCGCCGCAGCAGGATCTCCGCCTTGTCGTTGCCGGCCGAGACCTCGGCGACGATATCGCCGAGCCCGCGGCTCGGCACATATTGGATAACAGGCGGGCGGGCCTCGGGCCGGCTGACGCTGCGGCCGATCTCGTCGATGATGCTGTTCAGCGGCCCTGGCGGCACCGAGCCCATCGAGGCAAAGACCGAGCGGGTGTAATCGTCGGCATCGCCGCCGCCGTCGACGGCGCGCAATGTCTGCGCCCGGCCATCGGCCTCGGTGGAGCGCTCGAGCGGCACGACGCCGTCGGACCAGAGATAGAGCTCGTTATGGACGACGGCGAGATCCTCCGGCGCGGCATTCTCCGGCAGCGGCAGGATCTCGGGCTCGGCCTGCGAGCGTTCGGCGTCGATGGCGAGCACGCGGCCGTTGTTCTGGTCGAGGATATAGATGGTGCCGTCGTCGCCGACGGTGATCGCCGCCGGGCCGGAGGCTTCGACCTCCTCATTGGCGGAAATGATGCCGACCGAGCGCCCGCCGTCGCCGCCGGGAAGCTCGATGATCACAGTGTCTTTGGCAAAAACCGGCGAAGCGACCGCAAGTGCCGCGGCAAACAGAATATGCGACGCCAAACTACGCATTGCCTCGACCCCCAAAAGTCGTCAAGTCTTTAAAATGTTAGGACAGTTGCGCCTCCTCAGCAAGCTGTTGCTTTCCAAACGATTTGGAGATCTGCGCTGGGAATAGTACAAGATCATCGTCTCGACGATTTGCTGGCAGGGAATGCTTATGCTGGAATGGAACGGTGACGAACTGGCGCTCGACATCAGCCTGCTGGAGCAGGTGCGCGCCGCGCGGATCGGCTTCTCCGATCGGGTCTGCGCCGCCTCGGCCAGCAAGGACGACAAGCATCTGGCGCAGCTGCGCTCCGAGCCGACCTATCTGATGGCCGAGTTCCTCTATTCGATGAAGGTCTTCGGCATCAGCACCGCCGAGGATATCGAACGTTTCGCCGATCTGCACAATGATTACGTGGTGTCGCTGACCCGCGACCCGGCCAAGCTGCAGCGTCTCGGGCTGTCGCAGGATCGCGCGCTCGCCTCGATGTTCACCGCCGACACCAAGCCGCGGCTGATCCAGAACTGGACGGAGAAGGCGGGCGCCATAGACCAGTCCAATCTCGCCCGGTTCCTGGTGGCGGTCATGTCGAGCGAGACCTGCCGCAAGACGCTGATCGATTTCGAGACGGCGGGCTTCATGCAGCGCAAACGCTCGCCCTACGGCACCATGGTCGTCTGGTCGACGGGCAAGATCGAGGAAATCTTCGGCGAGATGCTGCGCGATCTCCGCCTCGGCCTGCAGCAATTGAAGATCCTCTGATTTCTAACCGATTTCACCCCTCCCAACCGATTGGCACTCGATTGGCACCGGGCGCCGTTGCCATCTTTCCGGCCTCTGCCTATTGTTTCAGCGATAGCCTCGCAAATGGCGCCACCAAGACGGATGCGACGACGATGACGAAATCCCGGCTCATATCCCTGTCGATCGGCCTTCTCATGGCGCTGCCTCAGCTCGGTCATGCCGGCCCCGCCGAGGATGCGCTGGCGGCGCGCAACCCCTCGCTTGCCGCGCTGCGCCAGCATGACGAAAAGGCCTTTTTGGCGGCAGCCGCGATCATCGCCGACCATGAACGCGCTGAGGGACTGACACCCGGCGCGGGCAGGCTGCCGGATCAGACGTCGCCCGGCCGCGACATGGGCTCCAGCCCCGGCAAGGAATTCACCGTCGATAATCCGGATATTCTCTGGCTCTACAATTCCTCGCCCGAGGGCATGAGCGACCTGATCTCGATTTTGAAATCAGCCGGGCAGAAGCCGAAGAACTAAGCACCGTTCCAAAGTCGAAACGACTATAACAGGCGGCGGATATTGCCGGTCCTTGAGTCTTGCTCACGTCTTTTGCCTGCCGGAGACTTCCAGGCTCCAAATAATTTGTAACCCTCCCTCAAGCAAGACGGCCGAAACCATCCCAATTTCACCGGTCAGTGCTATTCTCATCTTCAACACAGTGTGAGATTGTTCGAAGAGGAGGTTTTCCAATGCCGAACCGTAAAGCCATCCTAGCCGCAGCTACATTTCTTTCGTTCTTTGCGGTAGTTCCGGTCGTCGAGGCGCAGAACGAACGCACACTGACCGAAGCGCCGGCGCAGACCGGCCCCGTCAGCATCACCTTCGATCGCGCGGAGGCCAAATACGCCATCGGCGAAGTCGTCGGCCTCTTCATCCAGTCGAGCGAGAATGCCTATGTCACGGTGCTGAACGTCTCGCCGGACGGTTCCGTCGTCAAACTTTTCCCGAACAAGTATCAGACCGATGCGCTGGTCGGCGCCGGCAAGCGCGTACAGGTGCCGGATCCGGCAAGCGGCGCCCGGCTGCAGGTCTCCGGCCCGGTCGGCCAGGAGCAGATCAAGGTCTTCTATTCTTCCAAGCCGCTCAACATTTTCGCCGATCTCGGCGGCAGCGGCAGCGGCATGTTCCGCTCGATCGACGGCGGCATGGATGCCGTTTCCCGCAGCCTCGAAGAAGCCCGCAGCCTCGGCACCAAGATCAGCAGCAAGACGCTGATGCTGACGACGGTCGACAGCCCGGCGGCCCTGCCGCCCGTCGCAACCCCGCCGGTTGCCGCCGCTCCCGCCGCAAAACCGGTCGAACAGGCGGTAAAGCCGCCGGTTGCACCGAAGCCTAAGCCGGCGAAACAGGAGGTCGCCAAGAAGCCGGAAACGGTGGTGGAAAAACCGAAGCCCGCCGCCCCGAAGAAGGTGGCGCCGAAGCCGGTCGAACAGGCCACGACGCAGCCGCCGAAGAAATACAAGATCGTCACCAACCTGGCGCCCGGCCAGGAGCTTGCCGCCGACGAGCTGCAGCTGATCGGCCCGGCCGACACCACGTCCTCCACCCGCCCCAGCCAATATAAGCAGCCCACCCAGTCCTACCAATCATCCCAGACGAAGATGCCGCAGCTCAAGATGCCGCAATTCAAGCTTCCCGGCGGTTTCAGCATCAAGATGCCGCAGCTCAACCTTGGCCGTTCGGCAGAGCGCGACCAGGCCGGCGAAGGCGAACAGATCGAGGTGGCCAATGCCGACACCCCCGCCTGCACCGCCCTGCTCGACAAGCTGAACGAGGCCGTCGCCGCCAAGGACATCCCGGCTGCCGCGACGGAAGCCGATGCGATCGCCGTCAGCGCCGAATGCGGCCAGTTCCAGGTGAATGCCCAGCGCCGCGTCGCAGCGCTCAGGCTTGCCGCCGCCCAGGAGATGATGGCCGCCGACAAACCGGTCGCCGATTACGAGCCGCTGCTGGTGGCCGCCGACAGCCCGCAGGTGCTCTGGCAGGCCTCGGCGACACTCGGCGAGATCTATTTCTCCGCCCGCCGCTTTGCCGATGCCGCCGCCGATTACCAACAGGCGATCGAGATCATCAAGAACGAGACCCGCACGCCGAAAGCGCCGCCGGCCGATACGATTTCCGATCTTATCCAGCGCGCCGCCCAGGCCCGCATCCTTGCCGCCAATCCGTCGAGCGACAACCCTGAAGGCAGCTTCGTGCCGGCCGAGAAGGATCACCGCAGCGGCGTGCTCGGCGGCATCTATTCGGAAAATGTCCGCGGCATCGTGCCGGTCTCCATCCCGGTTCCAATCACCTTCGATTTCGACAAATCGACCTTCACCTCGATCGGCACCGAGGCCGCCGAGGAACTGCTGGAAGCGCTGAAGGAGCAGAAGCCCGGCCGCATCATCCTCATCGGTCACACCGACCGGCGCGGCGGCGACGATTACAATCAGAAGCTCTCCGAGCGCCGCGCCCAGGCGGTTGCCGATTTCCTCAAGAGCCACGGCATCGACGCCTCGATCGATGCTGAAGGCCGCGGCGCTTCCGAACCGGTTGACGTGACCGCAACCGCAAACCTCACCGAAGACGATGTCGATGCGCTGAACCGGCGCGTCGAATGGCGCCGCGAATAGCTGGGGCGAGGGGGCTCGGCCATGTCCACATCCGTTTCCCTGGCCGCAGTCCTTGCCTTCCTCACTTTGACGGCCTCGGGCAGCCTGGCAAGGACGATCGAGGCGCCCGAGCGCGGTGCCGTCCGGGCGGTGCTGATCGGCATCGACCTCTACCGCAACGTTCCGCCGCTGCACGGCGCCGTCGCCGATGCCGAAGACCTCTCGCTGTCGCTGCGCTCGGTCGGCGTCGAGGACATGACGCTGTTGAAAAACGGCGCTGCCGACCGCGAGGGCATATTCCACGCGATCGAAGCCGTCACCGAAAGGGCAGGGCCTGGCGATCTCGTCGTGCTCGGCATTGCCGGCCACGGCTCGAGCGAGCCGGAGCGCGTCAAGGGCTCGAAACCGAGCGGCCGCGACGAGGTCTATGTGCTTGCCGGCTTCGATACCCGGTTGCCGGGCTCGCGCGAGCGCATCTTCGGCGATGAGTTCAAGGTGCTGATCCATAATCTCGAAGCCAAGGGCGCCGATGTCGTCTTCATCGCCGATACCTGCCATGCCGGCGGCATGACCCGCGACGTCGATCCGCGCGGCGCCGACATCACCTGGCGCCAGGCGCCGTCCTATACGATCGAGGAGGACGACCTCGCGCCAATTTCGACGACATCAGATGCGCTGTCCACCGGCTTCGATTTCAAGCGGCTGACCTTTCTCGCCGCCGTAGACGACAACACCAAATCGCCCGAAATCTCGATCCCCGGCATTGCGCAGAAACGCGGTGCGCTGAGTTATGCCACGGCCCGCGCCTTCGAAGGCGCGGCCGACCGCAACGGCGACGGCGCGGTCAGCCGCCGCGAACTCTTCGAATATGTGCGCCAGGCGGTCTATCAGTTCACCGACCAGCGGCAGAACATTTTTACCGAAAGCCCGCCCGGAACCGATCTCGACCGCGCCGTCGTCTACACCTACGAAGGGGCCGGAGCGCAGGTGGCGGCCGCGAAATCGACCGCCCCCCCGCCCGCCGCAGCCGCGCCGATCAGCATTGCCGCCCTCGGCCCGGATCACCCGCTGCAGGGGATCAGCCCCGCCGTCACGCCGTTCACGCTGACAGAGGCTGCCGATGCAGAACTGGTCTTCGATCCGGAAAAACACGAGGCGATTGCCGGCGGCGATGTCGTCGCCTCCGGCGTCGGTGCCGGCGACATGCCCTTCGTCGTCGACCGCATGGCGGCGCTCGATACGCTGAAGCCGCTGTCGGAGGCCAATCCGCAGACGGTGCGCGTCACACCGTCGGATGCGGTGCATCGCGAAGGCGAGCGCGTCGGCGTCACCGTGTCTGATCTCGCCGGCCGCAAGCTCGTGCTCTTCGACGTCACCGGCGATGGAACGGTGCAGTTCCTTTATCCCGGCGAAAAAGATGCCGATGCCGGAATGCCGCAGAGCTTCGATCTCGATCTTTCCGTCGTCGCACCCTTCGGCACCGACCTGCTCGTTGCCGTCAGCTCTGAAACCCCGATGCCGCAGCTTGTCGAGTTCCTGAAGCAGAACGACAGGCGCCGCACGGCCGGCAATATCGCCAGGCGCCTCGGCGAATTCCTGCCCGAAGGCGCACGCGTCGGGTTTACGGTCCTCTATACCTCCGCCGGAGCCAAGTTATGAGCACGTCGATCAGCAGGATCCTCAATATTGCGTCCGTCATGCTGCTTCTGTCCGCTCCGGTGCTGGCGCAGCAGGATACCGATTTCGCCGGCGAGGATGGCGGGCGCGTCATCGGCGGTCAGGCGGCGAAGAAGGGCGAATGGCCCTGGCAGGTGAAGATCCTGGCGCCAGATCCCGAGCAGCGCGGCCGCTTCGGCGGCCATTGCGGCGGCTCACTGATCGCCCCGCGCTGGATCCTGACGGCCGCCCATTGCGTCACCAGCGGCCGCTCCGGCAAGCAGGATCTCTTCGCCCGCGACCTTCTCATCGTCGAAGGCAAGTCGAAGATCGACAAGGTGATATCGGTCGACGGCCCCGACAAGCCGGGTCTCGCCGTAGAAGACGTCATCATCCACGAGGATTTCGA
The DNA here is from genome assembly GCF_000172795.2 of Rhizobium sp. CIAT894. Classification (NCBI taxonomy): domain Bacteria; kingdom Pseudomonadati; phylum Pseudomonadota; class Alphaproteobacteria; order Hyphomicrobiales; family Rhizobiaceae; genus Rhizobium; species Rhizobium sp. CIAT894. The sequence continues at coordinate 516,042 of NZ_CP020951.1, read as the reverse complement.
CCGCAAGGTCTTCGCCAACGACATCGCCCTCATCAAGCTCGCCGAACCCGCCGTTTCCAGGCCGGCCATTCTCGCCTCGGCCTCGGACGAGGACGTGGAGGCCGCCGGCCACAAGGCCGTCGTCACCGGCTGGGGCTACACCAAGGCCGATCACGGCTGGGACGATAAATACCTGCCGACCGAACTGCAGGAGGTCGAACTGCCGATCGTCCCGCGCGAGGATTGCCGTGCCGCCTATCGCGACAGCTCGATGCGCATGAACCCGATCGACGAGCGCAATGTCTGCGCCGGTTATGCCGAAGGCGGCAAGGATGCCTGCCAGGGCGACAGCGGCGGGCCGCTGGTCGCCCAGCGCCCGGACAAACGCTGGATCCAGCTCGGCATCGTCAGTTGGGGCGCCGGCTGCGCCGAGGCCGAGCATTACGGCGTCTACACGCGTGTGGCCGCCTTCCGCGACTGGATCGCGGCAAAGACCGACGGCGATGTGCCGAACGTTGAAGGGCCTGATGCCGGGCAAGCCGGCGACGATCAGGTCGCGTCGACCACAACAGGCACCGGGGCAAAGCAGAAACAGTCCGGCCAGCAACAAGCCAACCTCGCCATCACCTCACCAAGTGGTGAGACCTCGCCGACAGGTGAGACCTCACCGACAGGTGAGACCTCGCCAACCGGCGACACCCCGCCCGCCGGCGCAACCGAAACGCCGAACCCCGACGTGCCGGCCGCGGATGCGCCGCTCGACAATCAGCCCGCCGTCCAGCCGGCACCCGTTCAAACCCCTGCGACCCAAAGCTCTCCCGGCGACCGCGCGCTGCTGATCGGCATCGACGATTACGAGATGCGCGAGGCCAAACTCACCGGCTCGGCGAGCGACGTGAAGGCCATGCAGCTCTTCCTCGCCAAGACGCTCGCCTACCGCCCGGAACAGATCCATACGCTGACCAACCGCAAGGCGACCCGTGAGGCGATCCTGGCCGAGATCGACGACTGGCTGGTGCGCCAGTCGACGCCGGGCAGCCGCGTCTTCCTCTATTTCAGCGGCCAGGGTTCCGAGGAAATGGGCTCGGAAGAGATGGGCGCCGAGGCAACGACGAGCCCGACGCTGGTCGCAGCCGATGCCAAACTGACGCGCGAGGGCGGCAAGGTGACGGTCACCAACCAGATCCGCGAAACCGAGATCGCCGCCCGGCTGAACAGCCTCAAGGACCGCCGCGTCACGCTGCTGATCGACGCCTGCCATGTCGGCCCCGGCAGCCGCAGCGCGGTGGCCGCCCCCGCCGGCGGCACCGTGCGCTGCCTCGGTCCGGCGCTTGCCGCCCTGGAGCCGCCCAACAAATCGGGCAAGGAAGCGAAATTTTCTTTCGGCGGCGAAAACGCCATGGTCTGGTCGGCCGTCAACGCGGGCCAATGGGCACTGGTCGATCGTGAGGCCAAGCCGGCGCTCGGCGTCTTCACCCGCCGCTTCATCGAAGGCGTGCAGAATGGCGTCGCGCGCGCCGCCGACAAGCCCGACGTCAGCAATGCCGCCCTGCTCGATTATGTCAGGCGCAAATCGGACGAATATTGCCGGACGCATGCGCAAGACTGCCGCTTCACGCCGGTGCCGCAATTTTATGGCCAACCGGATGCGCTCGGCCGCGACGTCATCACCGGCGAGGAAGCAAAGACCCCGGTCGCCGCCGTCGAAAACACGCTGAAGACCGATAACGAAGCCGGTGTCGCCGTCGACATGCTGCCCGGCACGTCGGTCGGCATCGGCGACAAGGTGGCGATGCGCGTCTCCACCAAGAAATCAGGCTATCTCATCCTGGTCGATATCGACGCCTCCGGCAAACTCACCCAGCTTTACCCGAACAAGCGCTCGATGGGCCTGAAACCGACAGCCAAGAGTGGCGACAACCGGCTCGATCCGGCCCGCCCGGTCGTGGTGCCCGATGCCCGCAATCCCTATATCGGCTTCGAATATCAGGTGGAGGGACCGGCCGGCGTCGGCATGGTCGTCGCCATCCTCAGCGACAAGCCGATCGAAGTGCTCGACCTGCCGGATGTGCCGACACCGCTCGTCGGCCAGCGCGCCGCCTTCAATTATGTCTACGACCTCGCCCGCAGCCTCAGGATCGTCGGCGACGACGAGACCGGCGCCCAGGGCAAATGGTCGTTCGATTCCAAATTCTATCGCATCCGCTAACGAGGAGCGAACCATGCCGAAATCCATTCTGCTGGCCAGTCTTGCCGCTTCGCTGATCACGCTTGCCCCAGCCGCCCATGCCGGTGAGACCGGCGACGGCAAGGCGTTGCTCACCGCGCAGACGAGGCTTGCCGTCGAACTGCTCGACCGCACGCTGGCGAGCGAAAAGGCGGCCAATATCATGGTGTCGCCGGCAAGCCTTGCCGCCGCCCTCGGCCTCGCAAGCCTCGGCGCTTCGGATCAAGGCAAGGCGTCGATCGCCAGAGGCCTTGGCTTCGGCAGCGCAGTGCAGGGTCCGGCGAACGTGCTCGACGCGATGATCCCGGAGAAGCCGGCAGCGGCGGATGCGCCTTTGGCAACGGCGGTTGCGATCGTCTTCGACGACCGGCTGGTGCTTGTCCCCGACGCACTCCCCATGCTCGCCACCCATCGCATCAAACCGACGATCGAGGACCTGGACGGCCCGGCATCGGTCGAGCACGTCAACGCCTGGGTCAAGGAGACGACGCGGGGCGCCATTCCGTCGATCCTCGACGCGCCGCCCGGCGGCGGTTTCGTCAGCCTCGGCGCACTCTCCTTCAAGGCGCACTGGAAGACCTCCTTCGATCGGGAAAGCCCGGCAAGCCCCTTTCAGCGGCCTGATGGTTCGACGATCTCGGTGCCGATGATGCATCTTGCCGGCGACGGCCAAAAATTCCGCTCCGACGAGAAATTCTCAGCCGTCGACCTTGCCTATTCAGGCGAGAACTACAGCATGGTCGTGGTGGCGGCACGCTCCGGCAAGGGTGTCGACGGCACCGATCTGAAGGCGCTCACCTCCTGGCTGCAAGGGGAAAAATTCGAAGCCGCCAAGGGCGAAATCTTCCTGCCGCGCTTTTCCCTGAACGACGGGCGTGATTTGATGCCGGTCCTGAACGCGATGGGCGTAGTGCCCGAAAAGGCCCGAAAGACTGAGAAGGCCGGGGATGCGGCTTTCCCGGGTTTCACCAGGGAAAACATCCGCTTGTCGCGCGTCCTGCAGAAGACCATGATCAAGGTCGACGAAAACGGCACGGAGGCAGCGGCAGCCACGGCTGCGATCACCGAGCGCAGCATCGATCCGAAGCTGGTGCGCGTCGTCGCCGATGCCCGCTTCGCCTTTGCGCTGCGCGATACAAGGACCGGCCTGGTGCTCGCCGCAGGCCTGATCGGCGATCCACTACTGGCCGGCGAATAGAATTCGGTTTCATGGAATGCCAATGATTGCAGGGGGACATGTGCATGAGAAGTGATCTGATCGCCCGCTACACGATCGGCGAGCCGATCTATGAAAACGAATTCATCGTCTATCCCGCTGAGGATAAGCGGATGGGCCATGCGGTGTTCATCGTCACGCCCGATGTGGCGCTGAAACTGGACAAAGCCCGTTTCGAGCGGGTCTGGGCCTCGATCAACGAGGCCAAATCGCTGACGGCGCGGCGCTTCGTCGAAATCGAAGACCTCATCCCGCCGTCGCCGGAAGACGATAATTTCTATATCGTCGAGAAGCGGCCGTCGAAAACCCTGCACCAATATCTCGACGAAACCGAAATGGTGGCCTATGAGCGCGCCGTAGAAATCGGCCGCCACATCCTCGAAGGGCTGGCGACGCTGCATGGCGCCGGTTACGCCCATAATGCGCTGACCGACCAGTGCATCTATGTCTCCGAGGATTATTCCGGCCTCTCGGTCCGGATCGGCAACCTGCACCTGATCTCGAAGATCGGCGAGCACATCATCCCGCCCTATGTGCCGGAATTCGGCGCGCCGGAGATCTATGCCAGCGGCACCTTCTCCGCCTCGCCGGCCCTCGATATCTACGCCATGGGCATGATCGCCTATAAGCTCTTCCTGCCGCGCCAGACCTATGCCAGCGTCTTCGACAGCGTCATGGTCTGGGAGGATGAGCACCAGCGCGAGCAGAGCTGGAAGAACATCCATCTCGACCCCTCCAATATCTTCCCGCGCCTTGATGTGCTGATCCCCGGCTTTCCCGAGGGCCTTGCCAGCCTGATCGAGCGCATGCTGAGCCGTGATCCCGGCGTGCGGCCGCGCACCGGCGCCGATGCGCTCGGCGAATTCAGCCGCGTCACGACAGGCATCCAGCCGATGTCCTGGGATCCGCGTGGCGGCATGCCGCAGCAGCCGGAATCCCCGAAGCGGAAAAAATGGACGCTTGCGCATATCTCGATGTTTACAGCGCTGCTGCTGATCTGCATCGGCGTCGGCATCGTCACCATTCCCAAATTGCTGCGCCCGGATCCGAAACTCGTCGCCGATGTCGGCACCTGGAAGAAGGAGGCCGAAAGCCGCAAGCAGAAGGCGATCGCCGCCAAGGCGCCGGAGCGTCCGGCCAGCGACCAGGCGAAACTTTCCTATGACACCGGCGCCACGGCCCTGACCTCGGCCGACGCCCTGCTCAAGGACGAGGATTACGACAAGGCGCTTCCGGGCTACCAGTCTGCTGCCATCAATCTCGGCAATGCGCTGATCGCCATATCAAGGGAAAATGCCGAAAAGGCGAAAGCCGCCGCCTCGGCCGCCGGCGGCGACAAGGCGCCGAGCTTTGCCGAGGCCGAGACCAAGATGAAGGCTGCCGCCGATGGCGCGGCCGCCAAGCAGATGCATGCCGCCGTCGACAATTACGACGCGGCGAAAGCCGCCTACGACGGCCTCGCCAAGGCGCTGACCGCGCTGACCGCGGCCGAAAAGGATGCGGCGGCAAAACGCGAAACCGTCACCCGCATCGTCGCCGGCGACAGCCCCGACGTCGCCAAGGCGAGCAGCCTGATGACCGAGGCCAAGGCCAAGGCGGAGCAATGGCAGCTGCCGGCCGCGACCTCGGGCTATGGCGACGCCGCCAAGCTGTTCGACAAGCTGATATCAGATGTCATGGCGGCCAAGGACGAGGCGACGGCGCTGCGGCAGAAAGTCACCGATCTCCACGCCTCGATCACGACACGCGCCGGCGCCGCCGACCCCACGCTGGCAGCGCTCACGCCGAAGCTGACCGAGGCCGACGGCCGCTACACCAACGAAGCCTATAAGCTCGCCATCGCAGCCTACCAGCCGATCCTCGCCGATCTCGAAGCCCTGTCGGCGCGCGGCTTCTGCCCGGTGTCGCAAACCCTTGCCTTCGAGACCGTGCCGGCCGGAAGTTATCCGCTTGACAATGTCCGGCTGATGACTTCGTCGCTGAAGGATCTCGGCGGCATGCTCGGCGTCGCCAATGGCGCCGTGAAGGTCGAAAAATCCTTCTGCATGCAGGCGAGAGCCGTGACCCGCGCCGAGATCGCGCAATACTACACCGCCAACTCGGACCCCACCGCCGCACAAGCCTATGCCGACAATCCCGAGCAGCCCGCCGACGACGTGCCGCTCGCCGTGGCGCAGAACTACACCGCCTGGCTGTCGAAACAGCTGAACACCCCCGTCCACCTGCCATCGGCGACGGAATGGATGGCCAGCGCCGTCAAGCTGACGCCCGAAAAACTGCCCGACAACGGCGACATCATCCTGCAATGGAGCGCCACCCCCTGCGAAGCCGGCGGCAACGTCGCCTTCATGGCGCAAGAGGGCTCCACCTTCGTCGTCTGCTCGGATGCCTCGGCCGGCGGGATTTTTCGGGTGAGTGCGGAGTTGCGGTGAAGGAGCGGGGAGTGTGGGAATTGAAGGGGAAGCTGGATGCTGCTGACTGTGCGCCAAAAGCGGCCGAAGAAATTTCCGCTTTGCGATGACACTGTTGAAAAACGCGGTTGCGCTTGCTTCAGAATACGCGTTTGTTGTGCCCGGCTATTCAAGAGGCATAATGGTAGGCGCGCTCATGCGAACCTGGGGACGCCGCATGGGGAAAAATCAACCTGTCGACATGTCGGCACTTCGGTCGGATGCGAAGACCACGTCGAAATATCTCGTTTCTCAGGCAATGAAGACGCCCTGGATGAAAGCGTCCTGGACGACATCTTGAAAGACCGGCGTTGACGGTCAATCTCACTCGCGAGCAATAATGTCCTCTACATCAATCCTACACGACATTCCCGGAGGCAAGCCGCTGCTTGAGTGGTTTGGGCGCGTACCCCGCTTCCATGATGCCAAACTGCTTGAGATCGCCTTCTCCAATAGCGGAGCCGGACTGCTGCGCATTCACGCCTGGAACATGACGGACGAGGTGGATGCCGCGGGCTACTTCGTCCTCGACAAGCACGCGATAGTCACTCTTACCCTTGAGGGCGTGAGCGCGATCAATTGTACCGATTTCGATATGGCACCGGGCATCATCTTCGATTTGGAGATCACCAAAGTCGACGAGCATTTCCGCGTTGAGTGGGATGCGAGCTACGGCGTGACCGGGCTAGTCACCGCCAGGCACATACGCATCAATTTGGAGCCGGGGAAACCCGATTAAGACTCTTTTCGAGATAGGCTCTCAGGATCGGGGGCGCGCCGACGCAAGGTCGCAGAGCGCCCTTTCCTGGCATTCGGCACCTTCACGCCCAAGCAGTGTTCGTCATAAAGTTTTCAATTCCCAATTTTAAAATACGCGCGTATATTGCAGCCGGGATTGCAGTATCCGTGCCTTGAGGGGTCGAGGACAATGTGCTGGAATACATCGTCGGCATTCACGCCGGTCGCGCTTTCTTTGAGCCGTCCGGTATCTCGCAAAATCGTACGGACGCTGGGTGACGCCGCGTATCTCCTGATCAACGACTGGCCTTTCGATGACGGCGAGGAATATGTCGCTGCCGTGAAAGCCTGCGTCGACGCCATCAGCGGGAAGATTGCCCCGGAACAATTCCGGGAAGCGCTTCTGCGGGCGGCCGAGGAGGCCGGCATCGCTGCTCTATCGCTCGTCCCGCAGGGCGTTGGACAGCGACGAGCCGACCTGCCCCCGGCGATGCGAACATAGGCCTTGTTTCACGCGGCGGCCGGCCTTTCGGCATCAGGTTTGCGCCAATAGCAGACGTCCAAGAAAAACGAAAATGCCACCAGATATTTGCCGTGGCTCTGCTTCAGGATAGACTGGCGCCGTGCGTGTGGCCCCCTCATCCGACCCTTCGGGCCACCTTCTCCCCACGGGGGAGAAGAGAGAGATTGCCGCGTCGCCATCCACCCCGTTGGAGGGAGTGCCGTTAAGCAGGCCGTTCGTTTGGGTACTGCCGGTGCGCCTTGCACCCTCTTCTCCCCTCGGGGAGAAGGTGGCCCGAAGGGTCGGATGAGGGGGCCACACGGCACGCCTCTCATTCGAGCAATTCCAAAAAACTGCGTAGCAGCTTTGTATCAGGAACGCCCCCGCCCGATCTCAATGGCTGCGCGGCTGTGCTTTTGCGAGAGCTTCGTCGAGCCATTTATCATGCACGATATTGTCACACTTCGGATAGTAGCATTTCTCGGTCTCGTAGGTGAAGCGGCTCGGATCCATTCCTTCGAGCGACAGATTGCTGAGCGAATAAACCCCGGCCAAACCGGCAAAGAGGCAGAGCAGAATGACCGCATAGGTAATGTGACGTGTTGTGATCAATCGCGCAGCTCCAAAGCCGCAAGCTTATAGGAAGGCTGTTTGTCGTTTCGTCACCAAATTCGTTAAAATTGCACGACAACGCACTGCCGGCGATGCGTTGAGAAACCAGGCCTGACGGAGCGTGATGCCGGAGGTCGAGAAGCGCCACAGCGGGCGGGCGGAAGCGGTCACCGGGAAAGCCATTGCGCTCGTCCTCAGGCTTTGGCCGCCTCCGCTCTGGTCGTCGGCTTCAGCAGGATGATGAGCAGCAGGCCGGCGACGATGAGTGCCGCGCCTTCGAGATGATAGCGTTGCAACTGTTCGCCGAGGAACAGGTAGGCGAGCACGGCGATAAAGATCGTCTGGATGTAAAGCAGCACGCCCGCCCGCGCCGCGCCCAGGGCCTCGATGCTGCGATTGAAGAGATAATACATGACCGCGCCGCCGGGGATCGAGACATAGCCGAGCGCGATGAGGCCGCTGGCATTCAGCGTCGAGCGCTCGTCAGAGGCGAGCTCGAAAAGGTAGAAGGGCAGCGCCGTCAGCACCGCCGCACCGAGAAGGAGGACCAGGAGCGCAAGCCGATTGAGATCGAATTTCGCCCGGCGCAGCAGCACGGTATAGAGGCTGAAACAGAAGGCGCCGGCGACGATCCATAATTCGCCGGGATTGAGGTCGAGGCGCAGCAGTGCGGCCGGGCTGCCCTTGACGATGATGACGACGATCCCGAGAAAGGCGAGGATCGATCCGATCACCTGCCAGCGCCCCATCGGCTCGGCCAGAATGAAACGGGCAAGAATCATGGTGATGATCGGGATGAGGGCGATGATGATGCCGGCGGTCGTGGCATCGGCATGTTCGAGGCCGACAAAAATCAGGCCCTGGCAGATCGCAAGCCCGATACCGCCGATGGCGAGCAGCTCGAGGCCGCGAGCCCGCACGAGCGCGGCCATGGCGCCGAAATGCCGGGCGACGATCGGCATCAGGATCGCCCAGGCGATCAGCACGCGCCAGAAACACAGCGCCCAGGGCGGCATCTCCGAAGAAACCCATTTCGCGGCGATATAGACGCCGGCCGACAGCAGCCAGCAGAAAACCCCCACGGAATAGGCGGCAGCAAGTGAACCGCCCGCCGCCTGTTCCGTCCCGACCGTGTCGCGATGGACCGCCAAGACATGTATCGCCATCGCCCAGTTATGCCACAATTCCCGAGCGCTGCACAGATGACGCGGCGCCAAGGGCCGCCATGGCTGGTCATCTATTCATGGGAATGGCGATGGTGCAGATCGGGGTAGTGAGGATGTTTATGCCTCAGAGGCTCATGGCGATGCCAATGCGAGTGCGGCTCGCTGACTGGGCCGTCATGGGAATGTTGGTGATGCTCGTCATGTACATGGGAGTGCTCGTGTTCCAGCGCCGCATGCTCGTGCTCATGGTCGTGACGTTCGGCCAGATGAAGCCAAAGGCCAATCGCCATGAGAACACCGGCCGCAACGATCTGAAATGTTACAGCCTCGCCGAAAATGACGACCGCAAGCACCGCACCGATGAACGGCGCTAAAGAAAAATAGGCTCCCGTGCGGGCTGTCCCAAGATGGCGAAGCCCAAGCATGAACAAAACCAGGCTGACGCCGACGCCCAGGAAGCCGACGAACGCGCCCGCTCCGACGAGCGCAATATTGGGTGGCGACGCACCGAAGCCGAACGCCAGCAGAAGGTTGCTGCTTCCCGCGACGACACCCTTGATCGTGGCGATTTGAACCGGGTCAGCCGACGACAATTTGCGGGTCAGGTTGTTGTCTATACCCCATGAAAGGCACGCGGCCGCAATGAATAAGCTGCCCTCGTCAAGCCGCAGGGACTGACCGTTCCACGACAAAAGCACCGCGCCCGCAAGGATCGCACCGGCGCCCAACAATAGTCGCCTGTCGACATTTTCCCGAAACACCAGCCAGGCAATGCCCATGGTCGCCAGTCCCTCCAGATTGAGGAGCAGCGATCCCGAGGATGCAGACGTATGAGATAGCCCCAGCATCAAGAACAGAGGGCCGAGCATTCCTCCGAACAGGATGACAAAAGCGAGCCAAGGGAGGTCGGCCGTTTGCAGCGGGGCCTCGACATTGACAAGTCCAATCAGGCGGCGGCCCCAATGAACGACGGCGAGACCAAGTCCGGCGCCGAGATAAAGGATACCCGCCAGCAACCATGGGTCAATTGAACCCACAAGCAGTTTGGAAACCGGCGCAGATGCACCGAACAGAACGGCAGAACCCAAAGCGAGGGGAACGCCGGGCCAAAGGTGTGTGTGTTTGTCAGCCATGGCTGCGGTGTATCACGACGGATGAGGCACCTGCTATTGCCTTTTAGCCGTCACCGATAATCGCTTCGGCGTGAACTCCGTCATGGCTCGGAAGCGCCGGAGAAAAAATTCCCCGGCGAAATCGGCTGGCCGCACGCCGGCGGGCAGGGGCTGCAGACAGTCGGGCCGATCCGTCACCCGCCCCGCCAGCACGAGAGCCGAGCGCCGGCTCCCTGTCCACTCCCATGGCGGCGGCGGGCAGCTAGCTCCCCGGCGCAGCGGGGCGTCTCTCAGCCCTCGGATTTCAGCTTGCCGCCGACTGCCCAGGCATCCTTGGCGATCTCCGTGATCAGGATTTCCACCGATTCCGGCGGGCACGCCAGGGTTTCGACGGCGGCCTTCGTCGCTTCGCGGGCGAAGGCGCGCTTCTGATCGTCGGTGCGGCCGGGATGCATCTGCAGGTGAAGAATGGGCATGTTTTCTCCTTGGTCACGTTGGCAATGTCCGCCGCCTTGGCGCGGGCATAACGACTATGTTGTAAATACTGAGGTTGATAAATAAGCTGCCAGTGTCTTCATTCAAAACCATACGGTAGGCAATCATGGACAAGCTGGCCGGCATGGCGATGTTCGTCAGGGTCATCGACACCGGCAGTTTCGCCGCCGCCGCGGAGATCGCGCAGGTGTCGCCTGCCATGGTCGCCAAGCACATCAAGACGATCGAGACCCGGCTCGGGGCGAAGCTGATCCATCGCACCACGCGACGCCATCAGCTGACGGAGGTCGGCCAGCTCTATTACGAGCGCTGCAAGCGGGCGCTGTCCGAAGTGGCGCTGGCCGAGGCTTCGGCAAGCGAACTGCAATCGGCGCCGCGCGGCCGGCTGCGGCTGGTGGCGCCCGTCAGCTTCGGCACGCAGAACCTGGTGCCGGCGCTGGTCGAGTACCAGAACGCCTATCCCGACGTCAGCATCGAGCTGTCGCTCGACAACAATGTCCATGATCTCGTCGGCGAGGGGTTCGAACTCGGCATCCACATCGGCCCGCTCGCCGACGATAGCCTGGTCGCCCGTCCGCTGACGCCCTACCGGCGGATCCTCGCCGCCTCACCGGATTATCTCGTCCGCCATGGCCGGCCGGCTTCGCCGGAAGCGCTGACCAACCATCTCTGCCTCGGCCACTCCTATTGGCGCAAGCAGGACCGATGGCACCTGGTCGGACCGGGAGGCGAAATGCGGGATGTGTTGATTTCCGGAAAATTCTCCACCAACCAGGGGGCAGCCCTTCGCATGGCCGCGCTCAGCGGCGCCGGAATTGCACTCCAGCCGGAACTGCTGCTCGCCGCCGATATCGCTGAAGGCCGGCTTGAGCAGGTGCTGCCGGAATGGTCCTACAAGCCAGTGCCGATGTCGCTCGTCTATGCGCCGAACCGCCGGCCGACAGCGATGTTGCGGACGGTGATCGATTTCCTGGTGCAGCGGTTCGGCTAGCGACGGGGCGGAAGGTTTTCAAATCTCATTCTGTTTGGCTTCTGGGTAGACCATCTGGGGCGACCCTAGATGTCGGACGCAGTTTCAGACCGAACCGCGCAACCAAGGTTTCGAGTCCCAGTTCGGCATTGAGATATGAGCAAGCGACGGGATGAACGGATGCAGCCCGCGCTTGCATCCGTTCACCGCGTCTTGGTCAGGCAAGCTCGGATAAGGTAGCTGGGTCGAACCCTTTCAATTCGGCATATTGGCCATTCTCAATTTTGGCGACCCAATTTGGATCGGTCAGCAGGGCGCGCCCCACGGCAATAAGGTCGAACTCATTGCGTTCCATGCGGTCGATTAAGCGATCGATGCTGGCTGTGGTTGCCCCCTTCCCGACAAAAGCGCTTGCAGTCACGTCGTTGTCGAGGCCCACCGAGCCGACAGCGATTGTCGCGGCACCCGTCACTTTCTTTGCCCAGCCCGCGCCGTTGAGGCCGTTCTCGCCATCAATTTCTGGGAATTCTGGCTCCCAGAAGCGACGCTGCGACATGTGAAGGACATCTACCCCTGCCTCAACCAGCGGCAGGAGCCAAGTCTCCATCTCTGCTGGTGTTTCTGCGAGACGCACGGTTAAATCTTGCTGCTTCCATTGACTGACGCGCAGAATGATCGGGAAATCAGGTCCCACCGCTTGGCGTACGGCGGAAACGATCTCGCGCGCAAAGCGCGAGCGCTCCTTAATCGTGGGCCCACCATACCGGTCGGTGCGCAGGTTCGTGCCCGACCAGAAGAATTGATCGATCAGATAGCCGTGCGCGCCATGGATTTCAACCGTGTCAAAGCCGAGCCGTTTGGCGTCTGCCGCCGCTTTGGCGAATGCGGCGACAGAATCGGCGATATCCTCCTCAGTCATCGCGACGCCGCGAGCCTCGCTTGGCGCGTTGAGGCCGGACGGGCTTTCCACCGGGGCGTCGGGCTCCCAATTATTGATGTAGCGAGTCGCTCCGGTGTGCCAGATCTGTGGCCCCATGCGACCACCAGCACCATGAACAGCGTCGATCACTTTTTTCCACCCTTTCAGCGCCGCTTCACCGTGGAAAAACGGAATCCCACCGTCGTTGCGGGAGGCCGGGCGATCAATCACCGTCCCTTCAGATAATAGCAGTCCCGCACGACCTTCTGCTCGGCGCCTGTAGTAGTCAGCATTTGCCGGCCCCGGCACGCCTTCTGGCGCAAACAAGCGGGTCATTGGCGCCATAACTATACGATTTTTCAGTTCAAGCGACCGAATGGTGAAAGGTCGAAACAGGCTGCTTGTATCGGGATTGGGCATTAATAGAACTCCGTTGCGTAAAACGGACTTCTAGGTATACGATGTAAATCTAGCGTCAATCAGGCACCTGAAGTCGCCTAGGTATATTGAAGGAAACCGACATGCTCGAACTTAAACCGCTCTGCTTCTCTTCCGAATGCCCGAGCCGGGCTCTATTCGATCAGATCGCTGACAAGTGGTCGATGATGGTGATTGCAGTTCTCAATGAGGGACCTCAGCGCTTCAACGCTATCCGCCGCCGTTTGCAAGGGGTGACGCAGAAGGCTCTCACTCAATGCCTTCGCCGCCTCGAGCGCAACGGTCTCGTGGCCAGAGAGGTGATTTCACTGTCTCCGGTCGCGGTTCAATACCACCTGACACCACTTGGTCACACATTGCGGGAACCCCTTCAGGAACTGCACAAATGGACGCTCGTAAAACTGCCGGAGGTCAACGCAGCGAGAGAGGCTTTCGACGCCGCTGATGGTGCGAAGAAGGGAGATCGTTCGCTGATTCAGCTACGCCTGTGACGAGAAACTGAGCGCGGAGCTTTTTCCGCCTCAGGCGACGGACCATCCACCGTCCACCAGCAGGTTGGCGCCGGTGATCAGGCTTGCAGCCGGCGATGCCAGGAAGACGACGGCGCCCACCACATCATCGGTTTCACCGATACGGCCGAGCGGAATGTGATCGAGCGTCGCTTTGCGATTGTCGGCATCGGATAGGAAAGGTGCTGTGCCATCGGTGTGGATGAAGGTCGGCGATACGGTGTTTACCGTGATATTATACGCGGCCCATTCGGCGGCAAGGCAGCGCGTCAGGTGATTGATTGCCGCCTTGCTCATGCAATAGATGGACTCGCCGCGCAGCGCCACGGTGCCGGCCTGCGAGCTGATGTTGATGATCCGGCCGCCCTTGCGCCTGATCATCTGACGCCCGACTGCCTGCGTCATCAGGAAGGTGCCCTTGATGTTGACATCGAGGATCTCGTCAAGGTCCTTCTCCTCGACGAGTTCCGCGAGATTGCCGGGAGCCACGCCGACATTGTTGATGAGCACGTCGATCCGGCCGAATGTCGCCAGTGCTGCATCGACGGCCTGTGCAATATGGGCCTTGTTGGGAATATCAAGTTCAACAGCGAGGACTTTTCTTCCCAGCCCCTCGAGTTCGGCAACCAGTCCCGCCGACGCTGCGACATCGCGCACCCCCAAGACAATATCGGAGCCCGTTGCGGCACAGGCAAGCGCGCAAGCCCGACCGATGCCACGGCTCGCTCCCGTCACCAAAGTCACCTTGCCCTCAAGGCTGAAGTCCGGCGCATTCTTCTGCATCATCGTGCCTCCCTCGATGACATCAATTTATGGCAGGGTCGGCGGGCGGATGCCAGATATTCCACGCAGGCTGAGGAGCCTCCCTTTTGGGCGCATGCGGTCTGCTTCGACTTCGGGCCGGATAGCCCCTCAAGCAGCCATACCGTTTTGGCGGCCTTGCTAGTTGCGGCGCTTCGATAGGTGTAGACTGGCGACACGATTGCATGGTCATGCAAGGCAACGATGATGGGCACCCCCGCGCTCGACCGAAAGCTGCTCGCGATCCTCGCGGCGGATATGGTCGGTTACTCCACGGCGATGGAAGCCGATGAGGCCGGCACCATCAAGCGGCTGAAGGCGATCCGCGCCGAGCTGATCCCGCCATCTCCGAGCGCCATGGCACCGTCATCAAGCTGATGGGCGACGGCGCGCTGGTCGCCTTCGACAGCGTGGTTGATGCGGTTGCCTGCGCCGCGGAGTTTCAGAAGGCCGTTGCGATGCGCAACGCCGAGCTGCCGGAGCCGGAGCGCATCATATTCCGCGTCGGCATCAATCTCGGCGATGTCGCCCTGGTGGATGGCGATGTCTATGGAGACGGGGTGAATGTCGCCGCGCGGCTGGAGCATCTGGCCGAGCCGGGCGGCGTGGTGGTGTCGGGCACCGCCTACGATCATCTCCAGGGCAAACTCGACTGGCCGCTCGATTTCGCCGGCGAACAGCAGGTCAGGAATATCAGCCGCCCGGTGCGGATGTATCGGCTGAGGCTCGACGGCAAACGGGCGCGTCGCCCGCTTCTCGCAACGGTGCCGCGCTGGGCCAAAACGGCCGCGGCGGCGGTCGTCGCGCTGGCTCTGGCAGGCGGCGCGGCCTGGTGGTTCCTCCAGCCGGAACCCCTGGTCGGCAAGCCGTCGGTGGCGGTGCTGCCCTTCGACAATTTTGGCGGTGATGAGGCGAGCGGGCGTCTGGCTGATGGCCTGACCGAGGACGTTATCACCGACCTCGCGCGGTTTCCCGAATTCGAGGTGGTGGCGCGCAATTCGACGGAAGTTTACAAAGGCAAGCCGGTGGATGCCCGCCAGATCGCAACCGCGCTCCATGTCGGCTTCGTCCTGGAAGGCTCTATCCAGCGGCAGAGCGGCCGGGTGCGGATCACGGCACAGTTGATCGACGCAAAAACCGGCCACCATCTTTGGTCGGAGAATTGGGACCGGCCCGCCGAGGACGTCTTCGCCGTTCAGACCGCAATCGCAGAGCAGGTCGCCAACCGCCTCGGCGGCGGCGTGGGGCTGATTCAACAGGCCGGCCGGGCCGCAGCCAAGCGCAAACGGCCTGAAAACCTCAATGCCTATGATTATTATCTGCTCGGCTCCGAGAAGATCGAAAAGCTCACCAAAGCCGATGACGAGGAGGCCATCACCTTTCTCAACCGCGCCGTCGCGCTGGATCCTGGGCTGGCGCGGGCGTGGGTGGAACTTTACCATGCCCATGATCTGATGGGCGTGTTCGGCGTCGATCCCGAGAGCCACCGCAAGGTGGCAGCCGATGTGGCCGAACGCGCGGTGCGGCTTGATCCAGGCGACGCCGAAGCCCATGCGGTGTTCGGCATGAGCCTTGCCAATAAGGGCGACATGGGCCGCGCCAAGTCCGAATTCGACACGGCCCTTCGTCTGGCGCCCGGTTCGTCCGAAATCCTGACCTTCTACAGCGGCTATGCCGCCCGCTTCAACGAACCGGAACGCGGTGCTCAAATGGTCGACAAGGTCATGCGGCTCGACCCGAACTACCCGATGTGGGCGTCCAACTTCTTCGCCCCTGCCTATTTCATGGCGGGGCGCTATCAGGACGCGGTGACGATGCTGGAGCGGATGACGCCGAACAATTACCAAAGGTGGACCTGGGTGATCCGCAGCAGCGCGCTAGCGGCACTGGGCCGAACCGACGAGGCCCATGCTTCAACCATGGAAGCTCTGAAGCAGCACCCCGAGGTGACCGTCGAGAGCATGATCAACGAACCCGGCCTCAGCACAATCGAGCGCAGCCGCTTCATGGAGACAATGCCGCTCGCCGGCTTCCCGCCATGCGCCAAGCCCGAGGCGCTGGCGAACCTCGCCAAACCTGTGCGGCTGCCGGAATGCGAGGCGGGGCAGGCGGAGCCTCCCGTGCAGCCATAGAACAGGCCTGCAAAGCGCGCGCCGCCGATCGCCCTTGCACCGGCCTGCGCAACCTCCCAGAGAGCCTCATCGTGAGGTGTCCCGCAGGGGCCTCGAAGGACGAGGCGGGTGTGCCGGCGTTGATCCATGCAAGAAGCAGCGTTGCGGCGCGCTTCGAGGCTTCGCCCTTTCGGGCTGCGCACCTCAGCATGAGGAACGTTGGAGGATGCCGCGCCCCCAATAACAGGCGCTTGAGATGCCATATGCAAATCACGGGGGTCGGAGAATGTGGCGCCGCAGTTCAAGAGAGCCTCATCCTGAGGCGCCCGCAGGGGCCTCGAAGGGCGAGGCGGGTGCGCCGACATCAAGCGCAGCAAAGGCATTGGAAGAACGTCGCGCCACCGATGAGAACGCACGACACCTCCTCTTCATTTGCCGGCTCGCAGCAAGCCCAGTCGTCGCCCGGCTTCGCAGCGGCCCATAATCTCACGGCTCGTTGCAACTTATGATAATTTCGAGTAGCCCAAAATTGCCGGGCCTTCAAATGGATGTGGAATGTCGAAGCTTAACATCTACAGATCGATATTGATTATTTGCCTTGCCGCCATCGTATATGTCTGGCCCTTGGCGGCTGTCATAATCGCTGGCTGGTGGAGCACGGCTCTAATCGGTGCTTGGGCGAAGAAAGTCGACCCCTCGCACGGAGAGAGTTCGCTCTCCAAGGTTCTAAATGGAGACTCTTTCGGAGCATTGTCAGCCTGGCTCGGCCTTTGGAATGGTTTCTACGTCTGGAAAGACCTAGATCACGACTACCATCGCCGAAACCGCGAGTGATCCCTGAAAGGCCGCTAAGGGCCGTCAGCGGTCATTGGCGAGCGAGGCTAGAGTAGGCGTGCACGACCAGCCGTCACCGCCTTGCCGGCGGCTTCACCGCCGCCCGCCGCTGCAGCGCGAAACGCGCCGCCGAGCAGTTGATGTCGGGAACGAGATCGTAGGTCTGCTGGTAGAGCGTCTGCGCCAGCGTGTTGTTGCCGCGGTTTTCCGAGGCAAGGGCTGCGAGCGCCGTGCGTTTATAGGCCTCGACGATCGGTTCGGCGGCCTTTGCCAGTGCGGCGTCGTCGGAGGGTTCGGCGGCCAGCGAAAGGGCGGCATAGGTCGCCTCGCCATCGCGGCCGACGCGGCCGCCGACCGCACCGTTGAAGCTTTGCTCGGAAACCTGGCGCATGCGCCTGGCATTCTTGATGCATGTCGGGATGCGGACGGCTTCCGCATTGATGCGCTCCGCTGTCGGGCCGCTCTCGGCGCTCTCGCCGCCGGAAAGGATCACGTAGCCGATGATGCCGACGATGGCGAGATAGGCCAGCCCCATGCCGGCGAGGAAGGCGGGCTGCTTGAAGAGCGGCTTTTTCGGCTTGGTGTCGCCCGCCTTGGCGGCTTCCTTCTTTGGCGCCTCCCTGGCGGGCGCCTTGACGACGAACTGGAATTCGACGTCCTTGCCGAGACGAAAACTGTCGCCGGCTTTGAGAGACGCCGTCTGCAGCAGCGCTTCGCCGCGCAGCATGATCGGGTTCAGCCCCATGCGGCGGATGATGAAACCGCCGTCGCTCTGCTTTTCGATGCGGGCATGGATCGGCGCCAGGAACGGATCGTCGACGACGATATCGGCATTGCCTGCCCGGCCGATCGACATCTCAGGCCGGTCCAGCACATGGCTGCGGCTCTGGCCGCCGGGGCCGGTCTGCAGAAGGCTTGGCTTGTTTCCGCGAAAGAAGGAGAAGACCATGATCAGAACATCCCACTCGACATCATCTCGACAATTGCCGGCGCCAGCACCAGAAGCAGGATCGACACGACGATCATCATCGCCGGCATGACGATCTTGGCCTTCAGCTTTTCACTGGCCCTGTCGGCCTTTTCCCAGCGGCGGAAGCGCAGGTCGCGCGCATGTTCGCGCAACAGCTCGACGCGGTTGCTGCCCTCGACCTCGCCCTGGATCACGGCGCGGATGACGCGCACCACCTCTTCGGCGGTCATACGCGCCTCCAGGCGCTGCAGCGCCTCGACCATGCCGGTGCCGAGCGCCACGTCCTTCAGCGTCTGGTCGATCTCCTCGCTCATCACGGTGCCGGGGGCGGCCTCGGCATAGAGCCTGAGGCTTTCCGGCAGCGTTGCCTGCGCCTGCTGCGTCATGACGACGAGATCGAGGAAATAGGGAAATTCGCGCGAAATGCGCTCCTTGCGATCCTGCATCTTGTCGTCGGCGACCACCCAGAAATAAATGGCGGGGATCAGGCCGAGGATCAGCCCGGCCACCAGCCCGCCGATGATGCTGCCGCTGGCAATGCCGAACAGCACGCCGAGCAGCACGAAGCCGAACAGGCTCATGACGACGAGAAGGGCGATATATTCGCGGCCCGTGACGCCGCCGAAAGGCCGGCCGCCATAGATCAGCTTCTGCTCGAGCTGCGCGCCGTAATCGGCAAGAACCGGCTCGAAATGGGCGAGCACGAATTCGACAGGCGTGCGCATGCCGATGCTGTCGACGATATTCGGCGGCGGGCCGTCGCCGCCGGCGGAGCGGCGCACCACCTGGATGCTGCCGAGCAGATCGCCGATCCACCAGACGAAGAGGGCGGCGGTGATGCCGGCAAGCACGACGGCGATCGGGGCAAGCGGGATGTGCGACATCATACCGACACCTTCATCATCGAGCGCATCCAGAAGAAGCCGGTGGCATAGAGAATGGCGCCGACGATGGCGATGACGATGCCGATGGCGTTGCCGAACACCTTGTCGATCAGCTCGGGCTGGCCGAAGAAGATCATCAGGATCATGAACAGCGCGCCGCCGTTGACGACGCGGAAATTCATCCGCGCCTGCGACGACGAGGTGGTGATCTTCTGATCGAGCTTCCAGATTTCCTTGAAGGATTTCGACATTTCCGTCAGCGGCTCGGAAATGTCGCCGCCCTGGCGGGCAAAGAGGCCGAGGGCGGCGTCGACCATCTTGAAGTGCAGGCTCGGCACGGTGCGGCCGTGGCGGTCGAGTGCCTCGACCAGGCCGATGCCGAGCTTCTGTTCGCGGGCGATGCGCTCGAATTCGCGCGAGGCCGGCATCTGGCCGGTATCGGCCACTGCATTGACGGCAACGGCGAGCGGCTTGCCGGTGCGCACCGCCGAGACGATCTGGTCGACGGCATAGGGAAGCTGCGATTCGATCTGCAGCCAGCGCCGCTGCAGGAAATAGCGGATCACCGCCTTGGGCAGGAAGAAGGCGACCGGGATCGCGACGACGATGCCGAAGATCGGCCCGAAGATCAGCGAGATGATTGCGAAGACGACGATCGCCGTGATGATGTAGGCGAGGATCATCGTATAGGGCGGCACGGCATCGCGCCCGAAGACCTGGGCCGCCTCGCTGGCGAGCGCGATATCGCGCTCGGTGGCGCGCAGCAGCGGCGCCGGCCAGCGCACCGGCGCGCCCCAGACGAGCAGCCCCGCCGTCACCGCGCCGAGGGCGACCGTAAAAATCTGCAGAATGCTGATATCCATGGCTTCCCCCTTAAAAACAAAAGTAGTTCTTCGCTTCCGCGAAACCTGAACCGCCTAGACGAACATATCGAGTTTTTCGATTTCGCCGTCTTCGCCGAACTCGACGAGTTCGGCGACGAAGCTCGGCAGATAGCCGGTGAAGGCATGCACCGCCTGGCCGCCGGCGCGGCCGACGAGATGGAAGATCGGCTCGACGATGACGAGGCCGGTATCGGGATCGATGCCGATCACCTCGGATATTTCGGTCACGGCGCGCCGCCCGCTTTCCAGGCGGTTGAGCTGCACGACGAGCTCGACGGCGGCAACGATCTGCTGGCGGATCGCCATCACAGGCAGCGAGCTCTGGCCCTGCAGCACCATCACCTCCAAGCGGGTCATCATGTCCTGTGGCGTGTTGGCATGCGCCGTCGTCATCGAGCCGGCATGACCGGTGTTCATCGCCTGCAGCATGTCGATCGCCTCCGCACCGCGACACTCGCCGACGATGATGCGGTCGGGGCGCATGCGCAGCGCATTGCGCACCAGGTCGCGGATGGTGACGCTGGTTTCGGATTCCGCCGTCTTCGGCCGCGATTGCAGATAGACGACATGGATGCCGTCGAGCTGCAGCTCGGACGTATCCTCGACGGCAACGACGCGCTCACCGATCGGAATGAATTGCGACAGGCTGTTCAAGAGCGTCGTCTTGCCGGAGCCGGTGCCGCCCGACACGACGATGTTCTTGCGGGCGCGCACCGCCGCCTCGAGGAAGGCCCGCATCGGTTCGCTGAGCGCCCCTGCTGTGACCAGCTTGCTGATGTCGAGCCGCGACTTGCCGCCGAATTTGCGGATGGTGAGGCAAGCGCCCTTGACCGCCAGCGGCGGAATGACAGCGTTGACGCGCGAACCATCCGGCATGCGGAAGTCGGCCATCGCCTCGCTCTCGTTGATCGAGCGGTTGGAATCGACGGCGATGCGCTCGATCACCTTCATCAGCTGCCGCTCGTTGGCGAAGGCGAAGGGATAGCGCTCCAGCAGGCCGAATTTTTCGACGTAGATCTCGTCGTAGCGCGTCACCATGATTTCCGAGATGACGTCGAGATCCATCAGTTCGGAGATCGTGCCCCAGCGATACATCAGCTCCTCGATGTTGGAGCGCAGATGCATATGGGCGATCTCGTAGCGGTCGCCGGCATTGAAGAGCGCCTGCCGGGACTGGAAGGCGGCGCTGAACCGCGTGTCGAGCTGGGCGAAGTCGGAACGGGTGGATTCGAAGTTCAGCTTCAATTGCAGCGCCGAGATCAGCGCCTTGCCGACGTCGAAGAGCCGGCGGTTGTCCTGCTCCTCGCGCGCGAGGCTCGCCGCATTCGACGAGGCGTCGCGCCGGCCGGTGCGGGCGATGCGTTTGGCGAGCCACCGGTACACGGCGTTCTTGATGACGAGGATGACGAGATCTTGTGGTGCGCTGTCCAGCGCCTCCTTGATGAACATGTCGAGCCGCTCGCGAATGCGGTTTCGCGTATCCTCGCGGCCGAAATCGGAAGATTTCACCAGCCGGTCATATTGCGTGTCTTTTAGCAGTCGCTCGTGGATCTCCATCTGCAAGGCGAGCACGCGTTCCTGATCGGGAAACTGCGTCACCGCTTCTTGAGCCGCGGCCGGTTCGACCAGCTCGATCGTGACGTTCGGCACCCAGATCGACATGCCGGCCGAGACCGCCACCGGCGTCCCGGCCCTGAGCGGCTGGTCGTCGACCCGCGTCGGATTGCGGCCATGATGTTGCACCGACCAGCCCTGGCCGGATTTGCGCAGCACGAATTGCGGCGAAGAGACGTGGCTGCCGCGCAGCCGCACGACCCCGGCGCCGGCGGGCAGCGTCAGCGTGCTGCTTTCGCCGACGAAATAGGTCTCGTTCGAAGAAAGCGGGATCACCTCCCGCCCGCTGCCGTCCTCATAGGAAATCTTCAACAGCATGGCTCATTCCCCCGCAACGCTCACATGCGCGTCCAGTTGATGCTCGGCAGGTCCTCGACGGTATTGTCGGCCGGATTGCGCAGCACGAGGTTGAGGCTGCCGTTCGATTGCCCAAGCGCAAAGATCAGCATCTCGGCTTCCGCCGGCGTCACTTCGACGGTCACGTTGTTGTAAGTGCTGTTGGCCTTGGTGACGGCGCCTTCCGCCGTCGTCGCCGCGCCGACGGCCAGCACTTTGACATTCTGCAGGAAGGTGCGGGTGACGACGCGGGTGCGCGAGCTGATGCCGAGCTTATAATCCTGCGCCTGCTTGCGGTAGGCGTTGACATCATTCTCGTCGGCGCCCGGATATTGGGTCAGATAGTTCTTCAGCATCTGCTCGACCGGCGAGGGCGGCTGGGCCGGAGCCTGCGGCTGCCCGGCCGTAGCAGGCGCTTGGCCCGGAACGGCAGGTGCCTGGCCGAGGGTTCCCGGCTGGGCCGCGGCGGCCGGTGCCACCGGCTCGACCGGCTCATCGACCGTGCCGAGAATATCGACATAGCTGCCCGGCTCGACGAAGTGGCCGACGGCGGCGGCGGCGTTGACGGGCAGGGTCAGCGCCCGCTTTCCGGGCGCGATCATCGTCGTCAGGCGCCCGCCGTCATTGTCGTCGAAATACTGGAAGAGCAGCACCGAGCCGGCCGGAATGTCGGCGGCAGCCGTCCGATCCTTCAGCCATTCCCGGTAGGCGCTCGCCGCCGGCACGGCGAGTTTGGCGAGCGCCCCGAAACTTTCAGGCAGCATGACCGGTTCGGCGAGCATATCGGGCGTGATCGCCTGACCGCGCGTCACCTTCCTGTCGGGCTGGAGCCGCATGAAGGCATAGGCCACCTGCTCGTTCTTGACACTCTCGGTCCAGAAGTAGAGCAGAACGCCGGTGATCAGCCCGACGATGACGGCCGCGATGAGCTTCCAGTTCATGGTGTTATTCCTTCGACGAAGGGTTGCCTGATTTGAATGACCTCGACGGTCCGGCCGTCGGCCTTGCTGCTGGTGTAGAGAACATTGGCCTCGACGCTGCCGCGCCGGCCGTAGAGCGCGGTGACCCCGCCCCTCTGCGCCGGCTGTGTCTCGATGGTGAAACCGTCACGGGCGAGAAGATCGGCGCGCGCATCGGCCCAACGCACGGCCGACAGAGAGCCTTTGGAGACGACCGTGCGTGAGGTATGGCCCTTGTCGCGGTCGCCGATATCGCTCAGCACCTCGACGCCGGCCGGCGGACGCAGCGACGGCGGCAGCTTGCCGGCATCGGCAGGCGCTGCAAAGGCCGGCAGCGACGACGCCACGTCCTCGAAGCGGGTCATCAGCACCTCGGTCACCGGTGCATCGGCGGGGCGGCGAATCATGATCGAGACGCCGGGGATCGGCGCTCTCGCCAAAGGATTTGCCGGGTCCTGCCGTCTGAGATAATCGAGCGCCGCCTCGCCATCGCCGTCGAAGAAACGAACCACCACGGCAAGGTCGTCGCGGATGCGGCTTACCTTCGGGACGATCAGCATGTTGGCGGCGATGACCGCGGTCAGTTCCTGCCTGTCATTGCTTTTCGGCAGGGCAGGGCGGGTATTGACGGCCAGCACCCGCAGCCATTCGTCGGTGATGTCGGAAATGCTGCGATCGCTCTGGTAGGGCGTGAATTCCAGCGGCTGGCCGTTGATGACGAGATCGCGCGGCGAACGTTCCGGCGCGCCGACAATGCCGGCCAGCATCGAATTCAGCGTCGCCCGGAAATCCTTGTAGACCTCGGCGCGGCCGGGTGTGGCGGCAACGGCAAGCCCGACGGCCAACGCCATGCTGAGCAGATGAACGGAGATACGCGCGCCCTGTCTCATCTCACTTCGCTCCCGGAAAGACGCCGTCGAACAGATCGCCGGAATCGTCGGCCACATCGCGGATTTCCCGGCGCAGCGTCGGATCGTAGCCGCGGCGCGTCGTGTCGTTGTTGTGCGAGGCAAACAGCGTTGCATCATCGACCGTGAAGGCGTCCTTCCAGCGGATGCTCCTGATCGTATCGAGATCGTCGGAATCCCTGAACTTGTAGACCCGGTCGGCCGTTGCGGTGACCAGTTGCGGCTTTTCATTGGCGAGGTCGCCGACCATATCGCCGAAATCGCGGCCGTCGCTCTTCAGCGTGTTCTGCACGTCGTCCCAGACGAAGGTGCGCTGCGGGTCGCCGCCGCCTTCATGCGAGGGTGCGCGCGAGCAGCTCATGGCATCGCGCCCGGGCAGCGCCGGCAAGGCCGGAAGCGGGAAG
The DNA here is from genome assembly GCF_000172795.2 of Rhizobium sp. CIAT894. NCBI lineage: Bacteria > Pseudomonadati > Pseudomonadota > Alphaproteobacteria > Hyphomicrobiales > Rhizobiaceae > Rhizobium > Rhizobium sp. CIAT894. The sequence goes on along the minus strand of NZ_CP020951.1, from coordinate 492,004 downwards.
ACATTTGAGAAATCCGAGGTGCAGTCCAGCCCGTTCGCCTCGGCGAAGGCGGCGTTCCGCATGGCCAGCATGGTCCCGACCTTCTTGGTGGAAATCCTGTTGGCATGGATCATGAAGATCACGATCAGCAGAATGACCGGTGCGGCGAGCACGAATTCGATCGAGGCCAGGCCGCGGCTGTCGCGGTGCAGCCGCATCATCAGGCCACCGGCCGGCGCGCCGCCGGTCGTCTCAGTGTGTGTTGACGGCAGCCCAGGCATTGGCTCCTCCCTGGTCGAAGACGCGGGTCAGGCCGGTGAAGCTGTCGGCGGCCGGGCTCTGCTTGATGGTGTTCGAAACCTCGCCGGTATCGTCGGCGAGCGTGGCAGGCGCCAGCGATGCCAGCCAGTCCTGCGTGTAGAGATCGAAGGCCGTATAGTTGTGGACCCAGCTCTGCGCCAAAGCATAGGCGGAGGGCGTCTTGTCCTTGAAAATGCGGATCTGCAGCCGGGCCCGCGGCGCGCGCGAAACGATCGCCAGCGTCTGATAGTCGTCGAGTTGCTCGCCGCCGAAGGGCGTGAAGTTGAAGGGGATGCGCCCCTTCAGCCAGTAGGGCTTCGGGAAGGAGATCACGGGCAGGGGAGCACCTGCCACCGAGATCGCGCCGCCGGCCGGGCCGCAGACCTGGTTCCAGATCATGTCGAACTTGCGGGTGAAATCGTTCTCGTCCTTCGTCTGCTTATCGGAATAGCGCGGCGGCACGTCGATCGGCAGCTGGAAAGGGTTCACGACGCCGAATTCGAGGCCGAAGAACTCCTCTGCAACGAAGAAGCTGGCATCGAGCGTGAGTTCCTCCCACCAGCTCAGATCGGCATATTGCTCGATGATCGCCTTGAACGGGATCTTGCTCAGATAGGCCGGGCCGAAGGCTTCATAGAAGATGTAGAAGTTCACCAGCGCATCGTCGATGCCGCTTTCGTGGTTGACGAAGTCGCGGATATGGCTGCCGTCGACGCCGCCGGCCGTCAACGGACCCTTGCCGTTGGGGAAGCCGCGATTGGCAAACTCGCCGCGCATCAGGAACGGGTCCTGTCCCTCCGTGCCCCGGCTCATCGCCAGGCACATTTCGGCATAGGCCGCAGCGGGATTGATGCCGTCGCGATCGACCGGCAGGTTGCCGCCCGCACCTTCTCCGGCGTCGTTGCAGGATTCGCATGGCGGATGGAAGACGACATGGTCCGACTTGTTCATGCGCACCAGATGCAGGGCCTCATTGCCGACCCGCTGCGGAAAGCTTTCGACGAGGTAGTCGTTGAGATCGTTCATGCCGTCGATGATGTCGCTGGATTTCACGATGAGGCCCCAGGGATCATAATCGATCTGTGCTTTTACCGTGTAGGCAATGGCAATGGTGGCTTCCGTCGCCCGGAACCCCTGGAACGCCAGGCAAGCGCCGTAGATGATGCCGCCGACAATCGGAACCTTCTGCCAGCCCGGGCAATAGGGCATCGGCGGCATCGGCGGCAGCAGGGACGCCGGTCCGAAGCCTTCGGTGAAGGAGTATTCGGCAAGTTTCGCGAGAATGGCGGTCGAGCGCAGGGCCAGTTCCGCCGTGGTGAGCTGGAAGGCGACCGAGGTCGCCATGACGACGGTTGCCTGCGAGGAGGCGACATTGTTCATCGCCATGATGTTGAGATAGCGCGCTTCCCAGTCGGCATGGACGAGCGCGGCGGCGTCGGCCGTGTCCTGCGTGCGCTGCTTGTCGTAGATCATCTGTCCGGTATTCAGGATCCAGACGATCATCAGGGCGAGCGCGATCGTCATGTAGAGAATGATCGGCGACAGGAAGCCGCGTTCGTCGCGGTGCAGGCGTTTGATGAGGGTCGGTGTCATAGCAGGTTCACCTCCGCCTTCGAGATCGTGTAGTAGCGGCCGTCTTTCCTCTGGCCGCGGGCAAAGACCCAGCCGGCATATTCGAGCAGCAGGAAGCGCGCTTCGACCTTGGCGGTCACCGGCACATGCGGCGAGCGATTGATGGCGGCATAGAGCGCCATCGGCGCGCGGTCGACGGTGACGGTGACGTTCTGCGGGTCGAACATGTAGCGGGCCTGGTTGCGCATCGCCCGCCAGTTCTTCGAAAGCCCGGAAGCATCGGCAAGGGCCTTCAGCGCCTCTTCCGGCGGCTGGCAGGCGCCGACGCATTTCAACTGGTCGTAGGGGGCGGCCGGGATCAGCGCCAGGCGGGCGGCAAGATCGGCCTTGCCGGGAGCAGCATCGTCATCGCAGGTCTTGGCGTCGATGAAGCTGCGGATGGTGATCGGCAGGGCCGGGCAGAAATAGACGCGGGCGCTGCGGGCCGCCGCATAGGCGGCATAATGGGTGAAGAGGTGATTTTTTGCCAGGATTGCGAACTGGAAGACCACGAACATGAAGAAGACGAAGACCGGCGTGATGAGCACGAAATCCATCATCGTCGTGCTGCCGGAGATATCGCCATGCAGCTCCGATATCCGGCGCCGGCGGGCGGAAAGCCGCGGCAACAGCAGCATCGAGGCAAGCAAAATCATGGCGATCGCAAAGGTGCCGAAGAGCGCGCCGTGATCCTCAGGGATCCAGAAGGTCCGTGAGTGCAGGATCGAACTCCAGAAGGCACCGTCGAAGAGGGGGCGTTCGAGTTCAGCGCGCATTGCCGTTACCTCACGAGTGAAAGAGGGGTGAAATCGGGCATGAACAGGCACCAGAGAAGTCCGAGAGCGGCGGCAACGCCGAAGCGGACGGTATGATGTGTCTCGCGCGGCTTCAGCACCGAGGCGGCATCGCGGAAACCGGCAGGCAGCAGCAGGGCAAACAATCCGACGTTCCGGGCCAGTACGCTCCACTGAACGCGCAGCGCCATCGAGAAAACGGCGATCACACCGCCAACCATCAGCGATGCGAGCGTCACGTCGATGGCGGGCCAGAGGCCGAGAATGGCGCCGAGCGCCGCCATCAGCTTGACATCGCCGCCGCCGCAGCTTCCGGCTGCGAAGGCGATGATGAAGATCATGCCGGCCGCAAGGAGGCCGGCAAAGGCAAGGCCGATCCCTGCCAGACCACCGTTGACTGCCGCCAGCATGAAACCGGCAAGCAGGCAGGGATAGGTCACGGCGTTCGGGATGTGACCCTGGCGGTGATCGAGCACCGCCGCGGTCGTGGCGCAGGCGACGGCAAGAGCCGCCGCTGCAGGCATCAGGGTCAGATCGTAGGTCATATCCATGACACGGGACCCGCTTATTGACCCGGCTCGGGAATTCTCTCGGCATCCGAGAGCGCCGTGTTCTTTTCGTTGAACCATTCGCCGATCTGTTTGCCGAATGCGAGCAGGAGCAGCATCAGCGGAATGACGATCAGGGCGACGGCAAGGACGATCTGGGCCATGTCGCCGCGTTCGTCCTGGTGAAGTGCAATTGCGAGAGTCTTGAGTTTTCCAAACATCTGCGTATTCCTCGTTCCTAGGTTTGTTTCGGATCGAAGACCTGAGAGAAGATTACCAAGCATACGGTATCGATCCGAACCAGCACGTTGCTCGTTCCAATGATATGTTCTGCTTCAGCTTTTCTTCCCCGGCGGCCAACGCTTGTTGAGCAACACCATTAAGACCCAAGAGTGCGCCCAAGGCCAGCCCTCCGTCAAGCAAACGGAACGGAGGGTTCCAATTGTCTTGGAGGCGTCTCATGATGAAACGCAGTTGACGGCTGAAATTCCAAACTAACCGCCTGAACCTGCTATAGTTTTGCCCTTTGGAACGCGTTCTTCGCCGGCATTGCGCGCTATCGTTCACTGCCCCATAATTGGTCAATTCTTTCAAGGCGATAGAATAGATGGAACAGAAGCACGAGATCCGCCGCCCGCGCGGGGACGCGACCATGGCGTTGCTTGACGATCTGGATTAAGCTTATCCGACAGATTGGGCTTGGCCCTTCAGTCGTTCCGGAGAGAAAACCATGGAAACGATGAGCAGCATTCTGATACTTGCACTGGTCCTCATTCCGCTGATGATGTTCTTTCCGACCGCGGTCCAGATGATGGCGACATTGTTCGGCATGAGCACGGTTCTGGTGGGGATGCCGCTCTGATGAAGGCCGTTTCCGACGACGCCGCCGAACAGGCGACCTTCCAGGTCCTGACTCGGGCGCTGGACAAGCTCCTGGGGCCGATCCGCTTCCTGCTCGAGGATCCGAGCGTTTCCGAAATCCTGATCAACGGGACATCCGATATCTTCGTCGAAAGGCGCGGCAAGCTCGAACGCGCCGATACGCGGTTTGCCAGCCGCGAGGACCTGGAATCGGCCGCGCGCAGCATCGCGCAATTCTCCGGCAAACGGCTGACGCCGGAGGAGCCGAGCGTCGAAGCCCGCCTGCCGGATGGCTCGCGCGTGCAGATGATCCAGCCGCCCGCCGCCCGCACCGGCCTCTGCATCTCCATCCGCCGCTTTTTGAAAGAGCACCGCAGCATCCGCGATCTCGTCACCCAGGGCAGCCTGACCGAGCAGTCGCTGACGCTGCTGCAGGCGGCCGTCGGGCTGCAGAAGAACGTCATCATTTCAGGCGGCACCGGCACCGGCAAGACGACGATGCTGAACGCCCTGTCGGAAGCCTTTGCCGACCACGAGCGCATCATCGTCATTGAGGACACCTCGGAACTGCAGATCCGCAAAGAGCATGTCGTCTATCTCGAAGTGACCAAGCCCGACCGTTTCGGCCGCGGCGGCGCCAGCATCCGCGACCTGTTCCGCTCGTCGCTGCGCATGCGGCCCGACCGCATCATCGTCGGCGAGTGCCGCGGCGGCGAGGCGCTCGACATGATCCAGGCGATGACCTCGGGCCATAGCGGCAGCCTGTCGACGGTGCATGCGAACACGCCCTACGACGCCCTGCACCGGCTGGAAACGCTGGCGCTGATGTCGGATATCGACATGCCGCTGCGGCCGCTACGCGCCCAGATCGCCTCGGCGGTCGACGTCGTCGTGCAGATCGCCCGCTTCAAACGCACCGGCAGGCGCCGGGTGATCGAGATTTCCGAGATCAAGGGTCTCAACGAGGACGGCCAATATATCGTCGAAAGCATCTATAAGCTCGAAGGCGACGGCCATTCCAACTCCGACGGCGCCCTGCTCTGGACAGGTGCCGTCCCGAGCTTCGCCCCCGATGCGGTGGAAGAGTTGCAAGGCGCAGAACGCTCCGAATGGATGAAGGCCGAAGCCACCACGCGGGAAACGGCTTGAAACCTCTCGGCGGACGCCACCTGGGGCTGTCTGCCCGACTCTTGAAGCTTGGTAAGAGCTGAAGCGTCTCGAAGACGACAACGCTCGCTGCACTCATAACGCTCCCCGCAAACGAACTGAGCATAACTGCGTAGAGGTTACGGGCTTTGCCAGAGGGACTGGCGACAAACAGTCTCTCTCCTTTTTATGATCGTCGCTGCCCGTTCGTGTGATGAAGCGACATGTCGAGGCCTCCGATTCTTCGCCACCAGGAGTGAAGTGCGCGAGGTGCAGCACGGGAAGAAGTCATGACCCGCTACCGGCACGCCGAACGCGTCCTTTTTCGACCCGGTGACGCTCCCAGAAGGTAACGATGACTCAGCGGCGGTGCAATTCCTCGCCTTGAAGGGAACCCAACCACCGACCCTCAGTAAGGGCTGGTGCATCTTTGATTTAGATGCGGTTGATACGTTGACATCCACGCTGTGAGCGATGAGCTAACGTCAACCTTTGAATCGAAGTGCCTCGACGAGCAGAGCAAACGCAGCCGTGTGCTGGCGTCTACTCGGATAATACAGGTGATAGCCTGAAAAAGGCTGGCACCAGTCATCAAGAACCCTGATAAGCCGGCCGTCCGCGACGTATGGAGCAACTTGGCTCTCGAACGTGTAGGCAAGCGCCAGCCCGTCCAACGCAGCTGATTCCAGCATGAGTCCATCGTTCATGATCAGCGGACCGTTCATTCGGACTTGCAGTTCCTCGCCGTCGCGCTCGAATTCCCAGGCATACAACCCGCCGCCTGTCGTCTGTCGGTAGCTGACGCCCAAATGCTCGCCGAGGTCCCGAGGTGTTTGCGGGATTTTCCTGTTCGCGAAATAGGAGGGTGAGCCCACAACTGCCATACGAAGGTCCGGCCCAATCCTGACCGCAATCATATCTTTTTGAACCTGTTCTCCAACGCGAATACCGGCATCGAAGCGGTCCGCGACGATATCCGTCAGTCCCTCGTCGAGAATTACCTCCATTTCGATGTCTGGATATTCCGCCAGGAATTTCGTCACAACGGGCCAGAGCACGCTGGTGGCGGCATACCGAAACGTCGTGATGCGGATCGTGCCAGAGGGTTTGTCGCGAAGTGCGGTAATTGCCGCGATCTCATTCTCGATGTTTTCGAACGAGGGCCGAAGATTTCGTAGCATCCGCTGACCGGCATCCGTCAGCGACAGGCTTCGAGTGGTGCGAGAGATCAGCCGCACTCCGAGTTTCTGTTCGAGCATCCTGACCGAATAACTGACAGCGGACTGAGACAGTCCGAGCTTGGCGGCGGCGCGCGTGAAAGTCCCGGCTTCGGCAACGGCGATAAAGGCTGCAAGTTCGCTAAAGTCGCCGTTTCTCATTCATAGATCCTGCTTCTAGCTTCAGGCTGATTATACTATATGGCCACTGGTTGTCCTCGTTGGATTCCCCATTCACAACAGATTGAATTGTCGTGAGCGACCGTCGTTGCTGAATGCGCTCGGCTCGTCCTAATCATGGACCGCCTTCGCCGGAGGCTGGAAACGCATGGGTGCATCAATTCTGGGCCGTGACGATCGAAAGCTTTGGCGACAAGAGAAAATACGACCTGACGATCTGAATCGGGCGACTTGATTCTGGTTTCTGCAGATCAGTGAAGTTGATGGACCGAATACGCCTGGGCGATATCTGCCACGACCGATAGTGCAAGAGCGTTGGCATCGCGCGTCGGCCCGAACATTCCGATCGGCGCCTTGATCCGGTCTGTCTGGGCAAGTGTAAAGCCCAATGCCCACAGCGCCGCGCAACGGCGCTCATGCGTTCGTTTGCTGCCGAGTGCTCCTATGTAGAAGGGCTTTGCGCGCAGCGCTGCCTTCAACCAGGCCAGTTCCTGGTCGAGATCATGATAGAGCAGCGCGACTGCTGTGTCCTGGTCTATGGCGCTGGTGTCGAAATCCCGGGATGTCTGATCGAAGGTCAGGACTTCGAATTCCGAGGCGAGAGCGACCCTGGATGTCGTCACGAGTTCGATCCCGCGCCCGCAGAGAATTAACCGGGGGTTTGGTTTATAGGAACGCAAGAACGATGGACCGCTCCAAACGCCCGCTACTTTCTCTTGTGACTTAACGGCACTTATCGTTTGAGTGCCAGGGTCGTAACGCAGCGCGATCCTCCTGCGTTTTTGGAGCGCCGACAGAATTTGACGGAGCGGCTTCACGTCCTTGACCACGTGAATCGCCAATGTGATGCCTCCGCCGCATGGGAGTATGATGTCGAAGAACTGCGAGCCTTCACCGAGACGGAGATATCTGTCCATACCCCTATTGAGTGCGGCTATCGCCTCTGCTGCCACCGCGGCTTCCGTACAGCCGCCGGAAACATAACCGCAATAACCGCCATCACCACGAACGGCCATTTGAGCGCCAAGTGCGCGTGCAGCACCGCCGCGGATCTCGACAAGCGTCACCAACGCGCTCCCATATTTCGTCTCGGCGCCATCGGCCGCATAGTTGACGATCGCCTCAGGGTCATCGGTCATGAAGGCGCAGAAGGGTAAGGGGGGCGAGTGGAGCACGGAAAACGAGGTCAGCATGAAGGGTCCCAACGAATGAGACCGCTACGGCAAGGCTTTGCCGTAGCGGTCGTCTTTTCAAGCCAGCTTTTCGAGGGTGATCGGCAGGCTGCGGATGCGCTTGCCCGTCGCGTGGTAGACGGCATTGCCGATGGCCGGTGCAACCCCGACAACACCGATCTCGCCAACGCCCTTGCCGCCAAGCGCCGTTGCCTGCATGTCGGGAATACCGACGGAGATCACCTGGATGTCAGGCACGTCGGCATTGACCGGGACGGCATAGTCCGCAAAGTTTGCATTGACTGTGCGGCCGTCCCGCTGGTCGATAAAACCTTCTTCCAACAGTGTCTGCCCGAGACCCATGACCATACCGCTGATCCACTGGCTTTCAGCCAGCTTCGGATTGAAAATTCGGCCGCAACAAAAGGCCGAAACCATGCGCTTGACGCGGATGGTGCCAAAATCCTCATCGACGCGAACCTCAACGAAGTGAGCACACCAGCTATGAGCTGAGACCCCTCCTTCCGCAGGACCTTTCAACTGGGCAAAACTACGGTCGGCGGCGTTTTTCATGTCCTCGGTGGCGCCGGGAGCAAAGGTGTTGCCCTCGATCTCCAGTGTGTCCTTACCCACGGCCTTCAGCAACTCCCCGATGCTGATGCCGCCCGCCAGCCGACGGGTCGGGCGTATTGCGCCGTTCTCAAAGGTCAGTTCCGCCAGCTTCAAGGATTGTAATGGCGACTTCGGATCGGATGCAGCAAGGTGCAGCAACGCATCGCGCGCGTTTCTGGCAGCCGTGTCCACGGCTCCCGAAAGGTTATTGGCTTGCTGGGAGCCGCCGGCGAGCGCCGATCTCGGGAGGTTGGTATCGCCCAACCGAACCACGACAGTCTCGACGGGAACGCCCAAGGCGTCTGCAGCGGTCTGGGCGAGGATCGTATAGGTTCCCGTTCCCATGTCGGTGGCTGCGCTCAGAACCTCGACTTGCCCGCTGGTATGGAAGACGAGCTTGGCTTCGCTGGCGGTGCGGATCATGGGATACGATCCGGCGGCCATGCCATAGCCTATCAACTCGCGACCTTCGCGCATCGAGCGCGGGACAGGGTTGCGCTCCCACCAGCCAATGCCTTCAGCACCGGCGGCGTAGGCTTCCCGCAACTGCCGCGTGGTCCACGGCATGCTGTTGCTGGGGTCGACTTCTGCCCAATTGGCGAGGCGCAGAGCGACCGGGTCCATGTTAAGAGCATAGGCCAGCTCATCAATCGCGCTTTCCAGTGCGTAGGCGCTCGGGTTTTCGCCCGGACCGCGCTTCCAGCCGGGCTGGACGGTATTGACGGGCACGACATTCAGACGCGTCGAGAAGTTCGGCGTCGCGTACATGATCTTCGTCACATTGTTGCAGGCCTCGACATGAACTTCGTCGATCGCCGTCTCGTTCCAGCTCTCATGGACGATCGACGTGATCTTTCCATCCTTGGCGGCGCCGATGGAAAGCGCCTGCCGGGTCGCCGGACGGCCGCCAAGCCCCGTAAACGTTTGAGGACGCGTGAGCGAAACTTTGACGGGCCGGCCAAGCTTGCGCGAGGCAGCGCAGGCCAGTCCCACATGGGGATGGGCGCCGATCTTGGACCCGAACCCGCCGCCGACATAAGGCGAGATCACCCGGACGTTTTCGATTTCGATGCCCAGGAATTCGGCCACGACGCTTCTGGCGCCACCAACCCACTGGCTGGGTTCCCAGACAGTGATCTTGCCGTTATCCCAGGAGGCGATGGTCGCATGTGGCTCCATCGGCACGTTGTATTCCCGCGCGGTCGTATAGGTGACATCGACCTTGACATCGGCGCTGGCCAACCCTGCCGCCGCATCGCCCCACGCCGCTCCCATCGGTTCGATGAGCTGCGCCTTTGCCTTGGGATCGTTGATGTCGAGAATGGCATCGCCGTCCTCGTACTCGACCTTGAGGAGGCCAGCCGCTTCCGTCGCCGCTTCGAAGGTTTCTGCAACCACGAGGGCGATATGCATACCGTTAAAGCGAACGACATCGTCCTGGATCGGCGTGAATTCCTCCGTGGCGCCGCCGCCCTTGCTATAGACGGTCGGCTTGTTGATCTTCAGGGTATTCTGATGAGTGTAGACGTCGATGACACCGGGGACAGCTTTGGCGGCCGAGGTGTCGATATTGACGATACGCCCTGCCGGACGGGTCGACTGGACGGTTACGCCATAGGCCATGTTCTCGAGCTTCTGCTCGAGGGCATACCGGGCCTGGCCGGAGACCTTCAAGGGACCTTCTGCGCGGGAAAGACGGTAACCAAGAGCTGGCGCCTTTGCAGTCGCCGGTTCGGCGGCAAAAGCGCCCGGCGCGAGATTAACGCCGGCGCCGGCGACAACAGCGACGCCCGCGCCGAGTTTCATGACGGTGCGGCGGTCGAGTGTGAAATCGTTCTTTTCTGTCATGCGATATCTCCTACCGTCATCAGGGCGCGTGCCACGACCTTCGGTGTCAGCTCGATCTTGAACGCATTGTGTCCGCTCGACTTTGCGCCATCGACGGCGGCTGCAGCAGCAGTCCGAAGCGTCGCCTCGTCGAGAGGTTTGCCCTTCAGCGAATCTTCTACAGTGCGCAGACGCCAAGGTTTGGTTGCCACGCCACCGACGGCAATGCGCACATCGCGGATCGTCTTGCCGTTGTCTTCAAGTTCGATACCGACCGCGGCGCTGGCGGCGGCGAACTCATAGGATGCGCGATCCCGGACCTTGAGATAATGCGACCGCTTCAACGCGGCGACCCGGGGGATCTCGATGCCGACGATGATCTCGCCGGGTGCAAGCGCGTGCTCGATATGTGGTGTCTGGCCCGGTAGCAGATAAAAGTCGTCGACGGGAATGCGGCGTTCGACCGATCCTTGAACGAGAACGGTGGCGTCGAAAGCCACAAGCGAGACAGCGAAATCGCCGGGATAGATGGCGATGCAGGCGTCGCTGGTGCCGAGCACAGCGTGGTTGCGGTTGACACCCTCAAGCGCTGCGCAGCCCGAGCCTGGATTACGCTTATTACAGTTCGGGTAGGCGCCGGGATCGCGAAAATAGGTGCAGCGTGTTCGCTGCATAAGGTTGCCGCCGATGGACGCCATGTTGCGCAGCTGCGCCGATGCGGCTCGCCAAAGACTTTCGGACAGCGCTGGTGCGGCATCCTTGATGTCGGCGTGATCTGCAACCTTGCTCATCTTTGCCAGCGCACCGATCCGAATGACATCTGCCGAGACCCCGATCACGTCGAGACCGGACAGGCGGGTGATATCGACCAGGTGCGCTGGCCGCTCGACATTCAGTTTCATCAGATCGAGCAGCGTGGTGCCGCCCGCAAGGAACCTCGTCTCGGGCTTGGCGGCCTCGACAATGGCGGTTGCGGTGTCTTCAGCGCGCAAATAATCAAAGGTTCTCATTGTGCTGCCTCCTTCTTGAGGCGGCTTGCGGCATCGCGCACCGCGGCCACGATATGCGGGTAGGCGCCGCACCGACAGATATTGCCGCTCATGTATTCGCGGATGTCCTCGTCCGTGCCGGCATGGCCTTCGCGAATACAGGCGACGGCCGACATGATCTGGCCAGGCGTGCAATATCCACACTGGAAGGCATCATGCTCGATAAAGGCGGTTTGAACCGCATGCATAACACCGTCGGCGGACTGCAGACCTTCGATCGTCGTAACCGGATGGCCTTCGACCTGGGCCGCCAGGGTGAGGCAGCTCAGGACACGCTGGCCATCGACGTGAACGGTACAGGCGCCGCATTGTCCGTGATCGCAGCCCTTCTTCGTTCCAGGCAGGTCGGCGTGCTCGCGAAGCGCGTCAAGCAACGTCGTTCGTATGTCGAGTTGGAGGTCATGGCTTTTGCCATTTACCTCCAGCGATAATTGTCGGGCGGTTGACATCTCGTCTCCTCTCGAACCCAGGTATCGATGATCGAACCTAGCTCCATTGCTGACGAGCAATTAGTGGTCCAAAACTGCATGGGGTTAGAAAGGGGATTGCTAAATCGCGCGCGATGTTAGCGGGGTCATCCCTGATGATTCACTCCGTGATCCCGGGAGCGCGCCGATATCGCCTGTAAAAGCTGAGCAACCTGAGGCTGTAGTGCACGATCATGACGCACAGTGCGATAATCGCCGCATGCCGCAGGATAAATTCGACTGCCGCCGCCTCGAAGTCCCAGAAACTGAAGGTCGTCTCCAACCGAAGCTTGGGTCCGATATCGATAACGAACAGGCTTTGAAAGCCGTAGAGGGCGATCAGAAACGCCAGGCCGCGCAAAGTCGCGGTCGGAATTCGGGTATTCGTCTCGACTTGCAGGGCCTGCCCTATAACCCGCATGATCATCGACCATTGCAGCCCGAGATGAAGGGCCGCAATCAGGAGTACGAGATAGGCGATGAGCGCGTGGATCTGTCGTGCCGTGAAGCTGCTCCGAAGTGCCAGGAAGTCGAAGACGGTCTGCGAGATGATGACGCTGGTGGCGAGCAGGCCCACCATCATGACCAGAAGACAGAGCGTGATGGTCTTGCTGAAAACGCTGCGCGGTTCCTGCCAGCCGTTTGCGACCACGCCATACCAGCGCCGATTGAAGATGTTGTGGCTGATCAACAGTACGAACATCAAGGTGCCGATAATCTCGTGGGCTGCGTTGCCGAACCAATCGTAGGCGAATGCGGCCAGCAACAGGCTGACCGTGAGCAGATCCAGGATCAGACGAAAGAGAAACAGCGGCTTCAAGGAAGGTATGCCCGCATTCTGTCGGTTGTGAACATGAAATCATTATCGGCCTGTCCGCCATGGCACGACTGACAGCGATCGGCGATTGCTTCCCGTTTGATCTGTCCATTGGTATCGAACTGCTGGAAATGCCAGTCGCCGGTCCGCTCATCTTCGGAGGACGCGAGGCCCCAATCGACGCCTTTTTCCATCACGAAGTAGCTCACAAGCTTGTAATCCGTCCAGATTCCAAGCACCAGCTGGGTGCCGGGCGGCAGCGGCTTGCCGGACTTTGCAATCGCTATGGTCTCGGCAGTGGCAAAAGCCTCTTCTTTTGAAGAACCACGGTCGTAGGTGCCGTAAAGCACGTAGTCTTTGAAGTTCTTCGGGAAGGTCGCACGATTGCCGGTTGCCTGCGCTACCGCTTGGCCGCCCATCATGCCTGTACCGGCGATTGCGGCAAATAAGCAGATAATGCCGGCGATGCTTGCGCGGACCGACCGTTGTCTCGATGAAGGCATTGAGGGTCCTCACGTTGAGTATCGGGAGTGAATGGGATTCAAGCGTAGGAGTACCCTGCTACCGCCCATCGCATTAGACGCCTGCGTTTGCATGAGGTTAGAAAGCAGCCTTCTAAATCGGCTGTTCGGCGACTGGCTTGTCCCTTTCTGCTCAAAACGAAATTGGACGGGGGCCGCTAGTTGAACGGACCCATCCGGTGATAGAACCGATGGGAGTAGGTGGAGGAAGCATGGAACAACGCAAAGACGTTTCAGTAGCTGCCATCTTGCTGGCGGCCGGACAGGCAAAGCGCATGGGAGCAAACGGCCAGCATAAGCTGCTGGCCGAGTTTGATGGCGTGCCGCTGGTGCGGCGTTCCGCAATTGTATTGCTGGCCTCAAATGCTACGCCGGTCGTTGCCGTGACGGGCCATCGGCAAGGAGATATCGAAGCGGCCTTGACGGGCCTCGACATCGCCACCTCGTTCAATCCGTCTTACCTGACCGGCATGGCGAGCTCGGTGGCTTGCGGCGTCTCGCATCCTCAAATTGCCGAGTGCGATGGGGTGATTGTCATGTTGGCAGATATGCCCGGCATCGTCACCGAGCATATCGATAGTGTGGTACAGGCCTTCCGGCAATCCGGTGGGGAAGCGATTGTGCGGGCGAGCTTTGGTAACAAGCCTGGACATCCCGTCGTGTTCCCCAAAGTCCTTTACGACCGCTTGATCAGACTGTCAGGCGATGTCGGGGCAAGAGAGCTGATTGCCGATAGCAAACTCCCGGTCGTGATGATCGATATCGGTCCGGCCGCTTTGCTTGACGTCGATACGCCGACGGCCGTTATTGAAAACGGAGGCGTGTTGCTTGACTGAGCCGCGGCAACGGACCGTTTGGCAGGTTCCACCTAGTCCGCCGTCGGTTAGTTTCGCCGCGGCCCGCACGGATGCCATCCCCGCCTAAAATGGAGAGATGTTTGCATCGAGTTTCTCGTGGCATTTAACGGCCGCAGCGCAGCGACTATACCGGTGCGTACTTCACGTGGCGCGACACGCCGTGCCGCGTCGCCGCTCATTCATAAGCCTGGTTTCTAAACTCATGCGGAATTGCGTGGGTTATCAACCATCCGGATTTTGCCGATAACGCTCGTATGAATTGATCCAAAGCTGTCCTCAAGGACGCAATCAGGAACTTATAAAGATGTCATACGATCCGAAAAACTATCATGTCAATGCGCGCAGCCTGGGCTCCGGCGTGCTGCTCGTTGCTGTCGTTCTTAGCGGCATGACACTCGCAAGCCTGGATCTGCATGGGACTGTGCAGGCAGGCTGGTCTGCGATGGCCGGTGAAATGGGTTCAGCGAAAGTCACCCAGTGCAGCTAAGCAACACAAATGCGAAGAACCGGCAGGTGGACGGGTTGTCGAGCAGGCTCGCGGTGTTGTTCGCGATCGCAGGCGGGATTGCCGTTGGGAACCTTTACTGGGCACAGCCGCTCCTCACTGAAATCGCCTCAGCACTTCAGGTATCCACCGGAAGGGTCGGCCTGCTGGTGACCATGACCCAGATCGGTTACGCGGTCGGTGTCCTCCTGATCGTCCCTCTTGGTGACGTGCTCGCGCGGCGAAGTCTCATACCAGGCGTCATGGCCTGCTCGGCTCTGGCACTTCTCGGCGGCGCGTTGTCGCCGAATTTTATGGTCCTGGCAGTTGCCCTTGCTGCCGTCGGCATGACCACCGTCGCCGGCCAGCTCCTGACACCCCTTGCCGGAGATCTGGCATCACCTGAAGAACGCGGTAAGGTCGTCGGCACCATCGTCTCGGGCCTGTTGGCGGGGATCCTTTTGTCCAGGACGGTCAGCGGCGTTCTTTCCGACGCCTTTGGCTGGCGCGTCCTCTACGGTGTCGCCGCACTATGTACGCTCCTTATGGCAGCTGTGCTTTGGTTCGTAATCCCCGCCGAACAGCCACGGCCTCGCGTTGCCTACCGCAAGCTCATTCTGTCTGTCTTCCAAATCGTGGGGAGATACCGCACCGTTCAAGTCACCCTGTTGATCGGCGCTCTTGCGTTCTCCGTCTTCACCCTCTTCTGGACCGGACTGACATTTTTACTGAGCGCTCCTCCCCATTCCTATTCGGTCGCCCAAATCGGCCTCGTCGGTCTTGTCGGCCTTGCCGGGGCGCTTGCTGCGCGGCGCGTCGGCAGGTTCCACGATCGTGGCTGGTCGGTCACCGTTACAGGCTTGGCTATCTGTCTTGCAACGGCATCTCTCCTGGTAGCCACGGTGGGTGCTGGCTGTATTCTTATGGTGCTTCTGGCTGTCCTCCTGCTGGATGTGGCGATCCAGGCAGTGAACGTGCTCAATCAGTCGCGTATTCTGTCGGTTGATCCAGCCTCCCGAAGCAGACTTAACACAGCCTTCGTGGCTTGCAATTTTGTCGGCGGGGCCGTGGGATCGGCTTTGTCAGGACCGCTGTGGTCCTGGGGAGGATGGACGGCGCTAATGCTGTGTGGCGTGTCGTTAGCGGTGCTTGCACTGGCCATCTGGTTCGGCGGGAGGAAGACACTCGGCACCACGAGTGTCGACCGCGACGTCGCGTGAACGCCCCTGAAGGCATACATAGCTGTCGGCCCACCATCGAAGCATCCGTGAGCTGAGAACATCCCGATCAGGATGCCAGACGGCGAAGCACAAGTCTGCGTACTCCGGCCGGAGGAAGACGCCAGCGTACCATCGGGGTCATCGGGCGTTCTTCTCCATATGGGCGGGAGGCCCCCGAGAATCCCTTTTCGGCATGACACAGCGCCTGGCCGACGCCGGGTGCGTCGTATTATTGGCTGACCTGTTTTATCGCTTTGGCCATCATGGTCCGTTCACGCATGGCTTTCTTTGGCTGATGAGACCGACGCAATCAGATCGTGGGGATGGTTGTCGATCTTGGTGACGGAAGAATACAGAAGATTGAGCGGGTGGCTTACAGCCACCCGCTGATAGCGCTTTCAGGCCTGTGTGTCGAAGGCAAGAGAGCTGGACAGTTCCTTGTGGGCGTCGATCTGCTGCTGCACCAAGGCAAGCTTCTGTTCGACCATGCCGACCGCGTCGGCGCCGGCGATGAAGCGGCGGGGCAACTCGGGCAGGTTGACCAACGTGATCAGCGCATGGGCGAGCTTGGCCGGGTCACCCGGCTGCTGACCGTTGGCGGACTTCCAGCCAGCAATGTTCTGGGCTCGCCGTTCGGCGTAGTCGCTGACGGCTGACGCAGCGTACTGGGTGGAATCGTCGCTCAGAAGCTCTGTGCGGAAGAAGCCCGGATTGACGATCATGGTCTCGATACCAAACGGGGCCACTTCAGGCTGCAGCGACTCGATCCAGCCATCCAACGCGAACTTTGCTGCAGCGTAGGCGCTGCAGAATTCAAACCCCACCAGGCTTGCCGTCGACGAGATCGATACGATCTTGCCGGCCCCCTGGCGCCGCATCACCGGCAGCACGGCGCGCGTGACATTCATGGGGCCGATGAGACCGCTCGCCAGCTGCAGATCCATCTGCTCCCGTGTCAGATCCTCGAAATACCCGGCGTAGAAGCTTGCAGCATTGTTGACCAGCACGTCGATGCGTCCGAAACGGTCGATCGCTGCATCGACGGCGGAGACTGCGTCGGCCGGCTTTGTCACATCCAGCGTGGTTACCAGCAGAGTCTCCGATGGTCCGATTGCCTTGGCAACCCGCTCGGGGTTGCGACCGGTGGCAATCAGCTTGTCGCCGGCGGCCAGAACCGCCTTGGCGAAATCCAGGCCCATGCCGCGGCCGGCGCCGGTGATCATCCAAACTTTACTCATAGATATTTCCTTGGTGTTGAATCCCGCTTGGGCTGACTGAATCGCCAGCACCGCCGGGGTTTAGAGAGGAGGTGTTAGGCCCTTGCTTTTTGGATTTCTTCCGGGCGGTCGTCTTTGACCTTGAACCAGCCGGTGGCAGCCTGGATAACGCCCCACAGTTTGCCGGGGATCTCGATCTCAGGAACCTTCGAGGTTCTGACCTCAACCTCGATCTGATTTTCGCTGCCATTCTTCGACAACTCGACCCAATTGGGATTGATGACCAGCCCCTGGCCGACCGCCACGAGCGACAGGCCGAGGTCGAGCGCGCTCCTTGCCTGGTCAGGTGTCCTGATCTGGCCGGCCGCGATAACCGGGACGCGTCCTGCCACGCGGGTGGCGATCAGCTCCGCGATCGTGCGATCGTCGCTGCCGTCAATGGGCTTTGCTTCAAGCACGTTGCTCAGCGACGCGTGGACGTAATCCACGCCAGCTTCGATAAGGCGGTCGATCAAGCCGTAGGCGTCATCGATACGAAGACCACCCTCTTCGGGTTCCTCGGGCGAAATGCGATATCCCAAAAGGAAGGGCCGCTTCGCAAATTCGTCGATGACCCGCTTGACCTCGATGACGACGGCGATCGGAAAACGCATCCGGTTTTCGGGCGACCCACCCCACTCGTCGTCGCGCTGATTGTAGAGCGGCGAGAAGAAGTTCTGCAGCAGGAAGCCGTGTGCGCCGTGGAGTTCGATCCCGTCAAAGCCGGCTTCAATGGCGCGGCGCGTGGCTGCGCCGAAGGCAGAAATCACGTCCAGGATTTCGTCATGGCTCAAGGGGCGTGGCGTCACTCCACCAGCGTTGAAAGGTCCCGCAGCCACCGGGACCGAGCTGGCGCTTACGACATCATCGGCAGGTACCAGACTTGCCTCTGCCTTGTTGCCGGCATGGAAAATCTGAAGCACCGCCGGCGCTCCACCGCTTTTGGCGGCTTCTGCCAGCCGGCGCAGACTTGGTGTGAACTTGTCGTGGTAGGACGCGAATTCGCCGGTGAAGCCGATCCCGTTTGCCGTAACGTGCGTGCAGCCTGTCAGCACCAGGCCAACACCCTGTGCCCTGCGCCGGTAGTAGCTGACTTCCTCGCCGGAGACCGTTTGGTCGTCGCTGGCAGACCATGTGGTCATCGGCGCCATGACGACATGGTTCCGGAGGGTCAATCCGTTCGGAAAGGTGAACGGTTCGAAGAGTGGAGTGTTCATGATAAGCGGTCTTTCTTGCAGTGTGGCTGTTTCTCAACAGACATCTAACAACGAAGACGCGTGTTGATTATTCTGCCTAATCTGCATGCGGTTAGAAACGGCATTTCTGAATACGGCCGCAGCAAAGCAAAATCCTGCCGCAGGATCATCTGCGGCCGGATTTCCACATGGATGGGATTTAAGACGCCAGTTCCTTCAGCGCCTGATCGCTCGAGTCGATATATCGCTCCCGCTGCAAGGCACCGAAACGGCCGTAGGGATAATTGGCCGTCCCATGGCATCAGGCAGCCGCGTATGCGCGGGTTCTGCCTGAGCCGTGAGATTCAGATCAGACCACCATTCGCGAGAATCGTCTGGCCGTTCACCCACATGCCGTCTGACGAGCACAAGGCAGCGACGACATTCGCAATGTCCTCCGGTTCACCGAGTCGATGATGCGGCGTGCGTTGGACAAAACCGGCAATCGCCTGCGCGTTATTCAAGTCCGTGAACAGCGTGGTATTGACCGGACCCGGCGCTATCGCGTTGACGGAAATCATGCGCCCTGCCAGTTCCTTGGCCAGGACATTGGCATAGATCTCCTGCGCGGCCTTGGTGGCTCCATAGGGCCCGGAGGCGGGCAATCTCGCGTGCGCGACGGTGGAAGACAACGTGATAATGCGACCATTGTCACGAACGCGCCGTGCAGCTTCGCGCATCGTGTAAAAGCCGCCTTTCATGTTGACGTCAACCAATCGATTGAAGTTTTCATCCGTCATGTCGCTCATGGGTGTCTGACGAATGATCCCCGCATTTGCGACAACAACGTCGACGCCACCGAAAGCCTTGTCGTTTTCGTCAAAAAGTCGGCGCACCGCGTCGGGGTCGCTTATGTCTGCCTGGACCGCGATTGCTTTTCCGCCTGCACTCTCGATGTCGCGCACGACCGCATCGGCGAGATCGCGGTTCACAATGAAATTCACTGTCACCGTGTATCCCTCGCGCCCAAGACGCTTGGCCACAGCGGCGCCGATTCCACGGGACGATCCTGTCACGATGGCCGCTTTTCCGGTGCCGCCGCGAGCGGTCTCCGCAGAGGCAGTTTCCACAACCACGCCCGCTGCCAGCGGAGCGATCGCTACGGCGCTCAGGAGGCCGCGACGCGACATGGATGCCTGAGGTTGATCTTGGTTCTGATCGGTCATGGTGCTTTCACTTTCCTGGGTGTTTAGGTTTTTTGAATCTGGCGATTGACATCGCAGAACGCTGCGATGCGGTTGCCGCTTCCAGTGTCAGTCTAGGCAAGGGAAGGAGAGGCTCGGACAGGTCGTTAGCGCGCTGGCTTTGCATAAGCGTGGAAGGCCGGTTTCGCTTCTTGCCCCAACGTCGATTTCCGCCCCTAGATATTCGCGGCGGTCCAGCTTTGAGACCGCATCAAATGTCCGAATTCGAAGCCCCTGTTTGGCTTAGTTGTCCTTGCCAACTTCGAAAGTTGAACCGGCAGGATCGGTCTTCACTGTCCACTTGCCGCTCACCCGGAACGCGGAGGCCGTCCCGTAGCTATCTTCCATGAACTGGAAAAACACGATCTTGCCGTCGCGGACCTTGGCGCGAATAGCTAGGGGTGACGTAACGACAATCCCGGTTGCTTTGGCGCGATAGGTGAACTGGCCGAAGACGGCAACATTCTCACCGGCTCCAAACATGTCGAGAACCTTGAAGTCCTCCAGTGTTCCAAATTGCTGAACCCGCATAATCGCGTTGCTGTAGGCTTCTGGCCCCTTCTGGGTTCCGACCCACGGTATGATCTGCTTGAGTTCCGGGTTGTCGAAGTTCAACGAAATGTATGTAGCATCGGGAGCGACCAGACGCTTGGCAGCTGCCTCGACCTTGTCGGCACCGGTGTTGTTGAGGAAGTCGGCGACGATCCCGACGTTGTCGGATACGTCGGCTTTGTTTTCCTGGGCGATCGCAGCTGGCGCAGCCATCATGGCAGCAGTCGATACTGCTCCGGCCGTGGCAACTGCCAGAACAAGGCCAAAGCCGAGATTTTTAAAGTTGGACATCGATGTCTCCATATCGTTGCGATCGTCAGATCGATGGCGCCAAGACACTTCAAGTGTAATGGACCACATTCTGGCATCCGGTGATGCAGTGGTAGGACGAATAGATCCAAACTTGTCGATTGATAATCTGGGCGATGTTCGCTTTAATAGTGCCATGGCGGAACAAATCGGAATAGACCGACTGACAGGTATCATAGCGTTTGCTCGTGCCGCATCGCTTGGCAGTTACACCGCTGCCGCTCGCTCCCTATCGATTTCTCCCTCGGCGATCAGCAAGAGCGTGCAGCGCCTGGAGGAACGGCTAGGAGTCCGGCTCTTCAGCCGCACTACGCGCTCTTTGACCCTGACTTCTGAAGGACTTGCACTTCATGAACGGGCGTTGCGCTTGTTGCAGCAGGCCGAGGAAATCGAACAGGCCGCAGCCGCGACGCGGGCCGAACCCGCCGGATTGATGAAGATCACCGCGCCTCTGCCGGTTGGAGTGCATCTCATCAGTCCGCATCTCCCAGCGTTCCGGGAGCGTTACCCCAAGGTCTCTATCGACCTCCGCCTAGGCGATACCTTCACAGACCTTGTCGAGGAAGGGATCGACGTGGCGATTCGCGTGGGCCAGCCGGTCGATTCACGCCTTATCGCCAGGACACTTGCGCCGAACAGGGTCTGCGCGTTCGCGTCACCAGCCTACCTCGAGCGACGTGGCATTCCGACGCGCCCCGAGGACCTCGATGGGCACGACTGCGTCAACTTCCGCTATCAGAGCTCGGGACAGTCAATGCGATGGCCCTTCCGGACCGGCGAGCGGATCCAGGAGGTCTTGCCCAACGCCAACATCGTCGTCGACAACAGCGA
This sequence comes from Rhizobium sp. CIAT894, assembly GCF_000172795.2. NCBI lineage: Bacteria > Pseudomonadati > Pseudomonadota > Alphaproteobacteria > Hyphomicrobiales > Rhizobiaceae > Rhizobium > Rhizobium sp. CIAT894. The sequence continues at coordinate 470,975 of NZ_CP020951.1, read as the reverse complement.
TGCGGTCGTGGCGATCCTCGTGAACGACGGCGGCATCGGCATTTCGGCGACGTACATCGCCGGTCCTTACGTCGCCCGCGGCGAACTCGTCCCGGTGCTGAAGACCTACTGGATGGACAGACACCACATAACGGCGCTGTGGCCGGAAAGTCGGCGCGGCAATCCGAACGTAAGGGCGTTCGTTGCATTTCTCGTCGAGCTTTTCCCAGATCCTACGCCGTGGGATACCGCATTCGCCCTCGCATGAACCGTTGATATACGGGCATAGACTTGACGATCGAGACAATGCCGATCGCAGCTCGCTTGGTCGGCGCGTTCGCACTTTCGGAATGTTCAGCTTGGCCGCCTTGAAGGATATCGAACTCTCTGCACATCATTCCCTGAACAGGCGACACGTTATTTGGGTGGTGTAACGTTGTGTTCGGCTTAACGGTTGACTGCCTTCTTCCAAACCTCAACGATCAAACTCATGACAAGAAGGCCGGCCCGATACCCGCTTTCTTGAGCAGACTCTAAGCAGGATTCCATGGCGCATATGAGGGAAGGCAAGCCTGGTTGCCTTCCCCGGTGTTTACCGGCGCTTTTTACGCCAGGGTGCATTCTGCTGCCAGTCGCCGGCCATGATGCTCCCGTAGGGGATCACCTCGTCGACCACTTCGGCGAGACCGTAGTGCGCGATCTGCGCCCGCACGTTCGCAGCGCTCTTGTAGGCGCTCGGCAGTTCCGACACGTCGGCGAAGCCGGAGAAGAACCGCGCGTCGAGACCGCTTGTTTCCTTCTCCAGAATAGCCGCGATGTTGTTCGGGCTGAGCCCCCGCGAATCCGCTCCATACTCCGCAGACAGCTGCCTCATATGCGCGCTGCGCGAAAAGTTGCGGCCAGCGCCATGCGGCGAGAAGCCGAGGCCATGGGCAGCGTTCGAGCCGCGAACGATCAGGATCGGTTCCGCCATATTGAGCGGAATGATGGTCAGATCGGTCGCATCATGCGCCCAGTTGTCGAAGGCGGGGGTGGCACCCTTTCCGTGGTAGAACAGCCCGTCCGACTTCCGGAAGACGAAATTATGCTCGTTCCAGAAGCGGTCCGCGACCTTGGCCGAGAGTTTTTCCGCCGCCATGTCGTGAAGGACATAGTGGTTCTCTTTCGTCCACTGGCGGATCGTCTGCAGCGCCGACCAGTAAAAGTCACCTTCCTCGGTATCCGCCGGAATCCAGGCATTTTCCCGATGCGTCTCGGGCGAAATGCGCTCCCGAAACCGATTGGCGACCTTCATGCCCTTGTCATAGAGGCGGGCGCCCGGTGCTCGCGATCCGTGGTGGGTCACAAGCGCGGTTTCACCGGTCGACTTCATCGTTCCGACATAGGCGAAATGATTGCCGTCGCCCTGGGTGGCGAAATGCTCGATGCCAGCGCTCAGCGCACCGTCGCGCAGATAAGGATTCTGCTCGAAGGCCGAAAGCGTCGCTTCGGAAGGCTTGATCTGCGCACCGCGCGGACGGCCGCCGGGACCGAAATGCGTCACGGCGTGCACGGCATCCAGGAGCGACTTCGGATCCACGCTCGGAAAGATCGAGATCGCCATGGAGCAGCAGATATCGGCCGAATGCATGCCGGGATGGATCGCTTCGGACGCGACGACGCCGCCGACCGGGATCGTTCCGACCGGACCCGCCGGGCAGGCGTCCGGCATGATCGCCGCGGCCCGGACGACCGGCGTGCGCACCAGCGCCCGCATCGTCGCATTGACCTTCTCGACATTGTCCTGCTCGAAGGCGTTCTCGGCGCGGATGTTGGAATAGATCTCGATATCGTTATCGGCCTTCAAGGCAAGCGTCGGCCCGGGCTGGAAGGCCCTTGCCGCCTCCAGCGCATCGGTCACCGAGCCACCCTTGCTCAAAACCGCGTTGGCCGCGTCGAGAGCCGGGCGAAACCACTTCCCCTGGCTCATGCCGGCATCGATCAAATCCTGTCCGCTCATTACCGCTATCATTGTCTTTTCTGCGTTTGCAGTCCTTCTTGTTCCGTTGCGTCTCTTCACACCGCCTGGGCGACGAGCATTGCGGAGATCTATCTCGCCGCACGCATTCCACGATCATGGCGCGATGCGGCCCCTGTAGTCGCCGGCGGCATTCGCCCAAGGCTTTGTTCAATCCCCGGCGACGAGATCTGACAGGACAATTTACTGAGCTACGTGCTCCTTTCGGAAACACGGGATGATTTGAACACCCGACCTGCCCGCCGGAAATCCGAGGGGCCGCTCTCTCCTTGTAGTCCTGCCGGCATTCGCCGGGGTAGTCCGTTCCTGCGTGGCAGGAGCTTGCAGCGGCGACGAGGGTGGACGAAACCGGATGGCCCCGCTCGTGCCAGAGAGCGTATGCCCAGGAGGAGTCGAACCTGCCAGACCATCCAACTTTGGAGGCTGTAGTTCCGTCCGGCATTCGCCACTGCAATCTTCGTCATGACGACAAGTGTCCGGGGAACAGCTTGCTCTACCGACTGAGCTACAGGACCAGGCCCTGGCGAGAATCGAACTCGCGACACAGATGTAGTTCCCCATGCATTCGCCATGTCATTCCATCTGTCCGTGACGACAAGGTGTGGTGAAACGTCCTGCTCTATCCGCTGAGCTACGGGTCCATGAAGTGGAGGACCCGACGGGATTCGAACCCGCGACCTGGAGGGTAACAGCCTGTAGTTTCATCCGGCATTCGTCACGGCTCCCCGCGCCGTTCACGGCGGCGCGAGGATATTGCTTCCTGTGAGCCCGTCAGAGCTAGATTGCCTCGATGGCTTTCACCCAGCCATCCGCGCCCTTGCTACTGGCCGCGAAAGCCGTGATCACCCCATAGACGGCATCCGAGAAGCCACCGATGTTGAGCACGTCTTCCCGCGTCGGCGCCTGCGTCGTGGCGTGGGGCTGGATGTCGAGGCAGACCAGCTTTGCAGCCGGGTTGACCCGCTTGATCCTGGCCCATTCCGTCATCACCGCCGTCGGCTGGCCGCTGCCGCGCGCATCCACCCAGGACTCATTGTCCGAGATGAATACCACCAGATCGACCTTGGCCCTCTCGTTTGCCAACATCTTCAGCGGTGCGGAGCAGTTGGTTCCGCCGCCGCCGATTTTCGCCAGCTTACCGGCATTGGTCATCACCGAATCCCGCTTGTTGAGGCTGACGCGCACCACGTCATTCTCGAACGGCAGCACCCGTGCCTTCGGGTTGCGCTGCAGGAACGCCGCAGCCATCAGACCGGCGACGTCGATGCAACGGACCGAGGACGTCGCGCCCTTCCGGTAGCCGGTCACGGGCGAGCCCATGGAACCCGACACGTCGGGGCAGAGCACGACATTGCCCATCAGGGACGGCACATTGGCGATGGCGGTATCCATCGCGTCCTGAAGCGCATCCCGCACGACATCCGGAACCTGGCCATCGACCATCTTCCACGCCATCATCAACTGATAGGGGAAGACCTTTGCCTTGCGGATTCCCTCCGGATCGGCAAGCCGCACCGCCAGCGCCTCGGCAAAACCCTCGACCTCGAACACGCCGTTGCGTGCAAAGGTGTTGAGGTTCTGCCGCACCATCTGCCAGCCACCCTTGCGGGCGATCTCGACCCAATGCTCCCGCGTCAGCGGCAGCGAGGTCAGCATCTGGAACGGGACATCAGGCACTGGCACCGTCTGGTCACGTCGGAACGCTTCCAATGCCTTGACGAGCTCCGGCAGTGCCGCATAGTCGTGCGGCTTGCCGATCGCCCAGGCATAAAGCGCCTTGCGCTCCTCGGTAGCCGGCTTCGGATGCACCATGCGGATGACGTCGGCGAGCGAAGGATCGTTTCCGACCATCGCACGCAGGATCTGCTCGGTGCCGGCCCGTTCGAGCCACGCCTGCACCACCTTCTTCGGACGTGTGCCGAGCGACTTGCGCCCCGCGGCGCCGGAGCGCATGACCTGCACGAAGCCACGCAGCATCTTGCCGCTCTTCACCACCCGCGGGAATGCACGGGCAAAGGCCTCGCTCTGAAGGCCGGAGAGCACGGCGAGCAGCGTTACCGGCATGTCCTTCATGTGACCCTTTTCAGCGGCGTAAACAGCCACCTTGGCGAGAAATTCCGGCTCGACCTGAAGGGCAAGCGTTTTTACCGCGTCAAGCTGCTCGGCTCCTTCAGCATAGAAGGTGCCGTTGAAGGTGCCGGTCACGGCATATTGCGCCAGCGCCTCGCGCGGCGTCAGCTGGTAGGCCAGGGCCGCTTCATGATTTTTTGTATCCGCTCCCGGGAGCAGTTTCCCGAGGTAGGTTTTGAAGATCGCCTTGTTGACCATGACAGCCCCTCTTGTGTGGTTCGTGCCAGATACATTTCAAGACGCGTGCCAGTTTGAAGAAAAGAACACATCCCCCCTGCATTTTTCTTTTATCTATCTGTTTCTAAATACTAAATTTTTATGAGCCTTTACGCGAAATGATGAATTGCGAAAATCGGCATCCCGATTATATTATCTTAAGCTATATAGATTTATAATTTTGGATAAACCATGAACCGCCGCGTCGCCATCAGCATATTGGGAACCACCCTGGATGCAGGGAAATGGGAAAATCGCTGGAGCCGCTGGCGGCCCAATGTCGCGCTCTGCCAGCAGCCGGGCCTGTTCATCGACCGGCTCGAGCTGATCCACGACAACCACTCGCAAGCTCTCTGTCACCGTATCGTTGCCGACATCGGAACCGTGGCGCCGGCAACGGAGGTGCGGAGCAATGTCATCAACTTCCGGGATCCCTGGGATTTCTCGGAGGTCTACACGCACCTCAGGGACTTTGCCCGCAACTACAACTTCGACCCCGAGAAGGAAGACTATCTCGTCAACATCACCACCGGCACCCATGTGGCACAGATCTGCTGGTTCCTGCTGACCGAAGCCCGCATCATTCCCGGCCAGTTGCTGCAGCTCTCGCCGCCGCGCGACCGGGAGCCGGAGCAGGATTTCGCCGGCACGCATCGGATCATCGACCTCGACCTGTCCCGTTATGACGAAATCGCCAAGCGCTTCGCCTCCGAGCGCGAAGACGCCGCCTCCTTCCTGAAGTCGGGGATTTCGACCCGCAGCGCCGCCTTCAACAAAATGATCGACGAGATCGAGAGGGTGGTGATCCGCTCGACCGCGCCTGTTCTGCTGACCGGGCCGACCGGTGCCGGCAAATCGCAACTCGCCCGCAGGATCTACGAGCTGAAGAAGAGCCAGCGCAAGGTCAGTGGTCCGTTCATCGAGGTGAACTGCGCGCCCCTGCGCGGCGACCATGCCATGTCCACCCTGTTCGGCCATGTGAAAGGCGCGTTTACCGGCGCTGCCGGCGAGCGTGCCGGCTTGCTCAAGTCCGCCGACAAAGGCGTGCTGTTTCTCGACGAGATTGGCGAACTCGGCCTCGACGAACAGGCCATGTGCCTGCGCGCGATCGAGGAAAAGAAGTTCCTGCCCGTGGGCGCTGATCGGGAGGCCTCCGCGGACTTTCAGCTGCTTGCCGGCACCAATCGCGATCTTGGCGAGGATGTCCGCAAAGGCAGGTTCCGCGAAGATCTCTATGCCCGCCTGAACCTCTGGACGTTCCAGCTGCCGGCCCTGCGCGATCGCAAGGAGGACATAGAGCCCAATCTCGACTTCGAGCTCAGGCGTTATCTGGAACGAGAAGGCGAAAATGTGACTTTCAACAAGGAAGCACGCGACCGCTACCTGACTTTCGCAACTGGCTCACAAGCCGTCTGGAGCGCCAACTTTCGCGATCTGTCGGCGTCGGTGACCCGCATGGCGACCCTCGCGCCGCATGGGCGCATCACGACCGACGTCGTTGACGATGAAGTCCGACGGCTGAATGCGTTTTGGCGCAGCTCAAATGACGACGGCAGGGTGGACCTGATCATTGAAGAAGTGCTGGGTGCAGAGACGGCCGCTAGCCTCGATCGCTTCGACACGGCCCAGCTTGCCACCGTTCTTCACACTTGCCGTCAACACGCCACGGCAAGTGCTGCGGGCAGAGCCTTGTTCGCGATGTCGCGACTGGAGAAAAAGAGCAGCAACGACGCCGATCGCCTGAGTAAATATCTCGCGCGCTTCGGCCTCCGATTCGAGGATATTAAGAAAGCCGGATAAAGGCTTGTGATAACCGGTGTTCCACTCCCACGTTGCCCTGTCTGGGCTAATCTGTGATCGGCTTTCCATGGACGAGGGAGTTTCGCCATGGAGAGTACATTGGATGTTTTCACGACCAGGAAGTCTGGGCGTGAGGTTCACCTATCGAACGCCTTCTGGAGCAAAGCACACGTTCCACTTGATGCCGCTATTTAACGCATTATTGCTTCAATGTCACAGCCGAAGGAACTCTCAGCCGAGACCTTCTTCAATCCTGCATTCACGCCAGGGCTACTGTACGCTGCAAATCTACGATGTTGCCTCATCAATCACACGCCCCATGGCATATGACGGCTGGTAACCTGGCAACACGTTGCCAGTGGGTCTGATGGAACGCATCAACGCGTCTCGGGACTTGCCTACGATTGCACCTGCTTTTCGCAAGCCAAAAACGTAAGGACCCACGTCAGCAGGCAGTGAATTGAGCGACAATCCCAACTCTTTATCGGAAAGATGGGCGACAGATGCTGCCAGTTCAGCGACTTTCCTTTCCATCGCCGCGTATGCCGTCGTCAGAAGGAGTACGATGTTGTCAAAATCGCTCCAAAACTCTTCCGGCAAATCACGACGAATCGCGGCCATGTCGTCCCCTGCGGCCATTGCTTCCCACATTGCCAATGGCGTGCAGCGTGAGATCAACGCATGGATACGACGGTACTCGGAGCCTTTGAGTTTGAGGCGCAAGCCATTTGTGAATCTAACGACAAATCCTTCGTTGTCGCGTGGGAGCGTTGCAGTATGAAGCATCATGTCCGCGATATTCCCGAACTCATGGCGTTCGGCCGCACGCCATCCCAACGCTTGGCTGGTCGTTCGAACCTCGTCGTAGGTTACTTCAAGACCTGAAGCGTGGTAGGCCGCCAACATCACCATGGCAGGCTCCGCATATCGCACGACAATTCTGTTTTCCGGATATACCGCCTCGAACAGATATGTCGTATCCGGCGACAGACCGGAGAGATCGTGGGCATCCAACCGTGCTTGAGCCCATAGGGCCTGTTCGGAGTCGAACGCGCCTTTGGTGGCTGCGTGCCAACGGCCAGCATCATTGAACACGATTATCAGACTACCATCGAGCTTTTCGAACGCCTCAAACGGCAGATCGGGTACTTCGCCATGCCGCTCGCCGACATTGAAAAACTTCGGAAACGGCGTGGCAACGACCCGACCAGCGCCCTCGTCCACAATGAGACCGCGAGCGATCAGCGAAAACTGATCCCAACCACCCTCATATACGCACCGGGGGGTATAGATGTAGAGCTGCAAAGTACCGCTTGCGTTCTGACGGCGATGGACATGGCCGAGCCCTTGGGCTCGCTTCAAGCCAGCGATAAGGTCGGGAAACGGGATTTGGCGTGCAGGGTGTATCGGGTCGTTCATCTTTTCACAGCACCCTCCTTTATCGCCTTCAGAATTAATTTCGGCTGAACTTATCAATTGTTCAGCCGTTCCACGCCGTCAAACGCGATTTACTGATAGATTTGATCGTCCGCTCTGATGGATGCAACGCCCCTTGGGTTCGGATCCAGCACAGCCTTTGCCAATGATTTCGCTACTGGCGTTCGCGATCCCCGCGTCGAAGCGTGAATTCGATTTGAGATAACGGTTCGATCAATCATGCTCAAAGAATTTATCTCGCGGCATTATCTAGGCTGCCACAAGGTCTGATTGGGGCACCGCTTACCATCTGCTCGTCAGTCCCTAAAAATTTCGCCGCCACCCTCTCCACTGTAGCGAATTCTCGTGTTGGCTCGACGGTCAACGGCTGCGTGCCACCGCGCCGGAAAGTTGAACCTTACAGCTATTTTCGCTCAATCGTCGATCTTTGCGCCGGCACGGCGGCCCTTAAGCGCCACCGTCCTTTTCAGCACTCGCCGCCATATGCCTGAGTTCGTCCCAGAGGCTTTCGGCGAAGCTGCGCAGAACGGTGAGTTCGAAGCTGTCATCGCCGGTGCGGACGATCTGGACGGAGATGTGGCCGACCATGGTCATCGCCGAACTGCCTTCCGGGAAGACGGCTGGATCCAGATCGATGGCGGTGCCTTTTGAGAGGAGCAGCCGCGAGGAGCGGCCTGATATGCCGATGCGCACGCGCCCGTGGCTCTGGTCCATGACGACGGCTTTTCCGGCAAGCGCTGCCGCTAGGGCTTGGAGACCGGCGGCGGAAAGCGGCTCGTTGCCGGCGACGAACCATTGGCGGAAGCCGGCCTTGCGGATCGAACTATTGGTAAAGCCGGCTTTGGCCAGTTCCGTGGCGAGAGCCGCCGGCTCGACCGCGCCGAGCACGTGCAGGAGATGGCCTTCCGGCAGGGCCTCCAGCCGGATGCTTGCTCCGGAAAGGCCACTATATGCCGTTCCGGCAAGAACCGGTCTGTGCTGGGGAAGATCAGGCATGGAGCTTCTCGTTTTCGGGATCGATGAAGACGGGATGGCAGAGCACCGCATCGGTGAATTCATTGTGCAGGCCGTTCCAGACCGTCACCTTCTCACCGATGCGCTCCGGCCCGCGCCTGACCAGCGCCAGACCGATCTTATGGCCGAGCGTCGGCGAGAAGGCGCTTGACGTGACATAGCCCTGATCGTTTTCCAGCGTCGCCGCAGCGCCCTCGGCAAGAATATGCGAGCCGGTGCGGAAGCCGCTTGCCGGATTGAGCGGCTTGACGCCGACGAGGCGCGGGCGCTCGGGATCCTGCAGGCCTTCGCGGGCAAGCATCGCCTTGCCGATGAAATCCGGCTTGGTGCTGGAAATCATGCGGCCGAAGCCGAGATCGCCGGGTGTTACCGTGCCGTTGATCTCGGCATGGGTGACATGGCCCTTTTCGATACGCATGACGCCGAGCGCTTCGACACCATAGGCTGAGATGCCGTGCTTCTCGCCTGCCGCCATAATGGCATCGGCAACGCTCTCGCCGTAGCCGGCGGGCACCGCAAGCTCGTAGGCGAGCTCGCCCGAGAAGGAGATGCGGAAGAGCCGGCCTTCGAGGCGGCCTGCGAATAGCGACACCTTGCGGGCGCTCATGAAGGGGAAGGCCGCATCCGAGATGTCCTCGTCGACGATCTCGGCGAGGATGGCGCGGGACTTCGGCCCGGCAACGGCCATCTGCGCCCATTGATCGGTCGAGGAGGCGAAACAGACGTCGAGTTCCGGCCAGAGCGTCTGGGCGCAGAATTCGAGATGGGTGAGCACGCCGGCGGCCAGCGCCGTCGTCGTCGTCATGAAGAAGTGGTCGTCGCTGAAGCGGCTGGTGGTGCCGTCGTCATAGATGAAGCCGTCCTCGCGTAGCATGATGCCGTAACGCGCCTTGCCCAGAGCAAGCTTGGAGAAGCCGTTGCAATAGACGCGATCGAGGAAGGTCGCGGCGTCGCGGCCGAAGATTTCGATCTTGCCGAGCGTCGAGACGTCGCAGAGGCCGGCATTTTTGCGGATATTCAGCACTTCGCGGTCGACGCTTTCGCGCCACGTCGTCTCGCCGGCGCGCGGGAACCAGGAGGAGCGATACCAGAGGCCGGTTTCGACGAAGACCGCGCCATTCTTTTTCGCCCAGCCGTGCAACGGCGATTTGCGCGCCGGCTGGAAATCTTTGCCGCGCGATGACCCGGTCAAAGCGCCGAAGGAAACGGGCGTATAGAAGGGCCGGAAGGTCGTCGTTCCCACTTCGGCCGGCGACACGCCGCGCGCCTCGGCAAGAATGCCGATGGCGTTGATGTTGGAAAGCTTGCCCTGGTCGGTCGCCATACCGCTGGTGGTATAACGCTTGGCAAGCTCGACATGGCCGTAGCCTTCGCGCACGGCAAGCCCGAGGTCCTTGAGGTGCACGTCGTTCTGATAATCGACGAAAGCCTTGCCCTTCGAGCCTTTCACCGACCAGAGCGGCTTTGCATGCGGAGCCGTCTCGGGAGCTGAAACAAAGGCCGGTTCCGCTGAAAAGCCGATTGCCTGCAATGCGGCGGCGGCCTTCGCCGCGCCATCGCCGAGGCAGGCCGTGGTTTGCGCAAGGCCGGCGGCTGCGCCGGCAACGGCAAGGCCGTCCTGTGATGCCGGCGCCAGAAAGGCCGAAGACTCCTCGGACCATTGCGGCTTCCCAGCACGATGGCAGGCAAGATGAATGACCGGGCTCCAGCCGCCCGACATGGCGAGCGCATCTGCGTCGATCCGGCGAATGCCGCCTGCGGTCTCGATGCTGACGCCGCGCAGGCGCTTGCCGCCCTCTGCATCGATGACCCGGGCGCCCCGCAGAACCTCGGCGCGGCCCTGCCAGCCCTTGCCGCCATCGGCGCGGCTGTCGACGATCGCGGCAACTCGAAGGCCGGCGGCTTCGAGGTCGGCGGCAGTGTCATATGCACTATCGTTGGTGGTAAAGATCACCGTGCTTTGGCCTGGCGCCACCGCCTGCCGATTGAGATAGCTGCGCATGGCGCCTGCCATCATCACGCCGGGAATATCGTTGCCGCCGAAGACGAGCGGCCGCTCCTCGGCTCCGGTCGCCAGAAGCGCCTGGCGGGCGACGATGCGCCACAATCTTTCGACGGGGCGCTCCGGATCGGGCAGCGCCACATGCTTCTGCACACGTTCGACCGCACCGAAAACATTGTCGTCGTACCAGCCGAACACGGTCATGCGCGGCAGGCGGCGCACATTCGCCAGCCCTTCGAGTTCGGCCAGCAGCTCGCCGAGAACAGCGTCCGCCGGCTTGCCGTCGACAGCGCCCCTTGCGGAAAGCAGGCTGCCGCCGAGTTCGGCGCCTTCGTCGGCAAGAATGACGCGCGCGCCGGCGCGCCCCGCCGTCAGCGCCGCGGCAAGTCCGGCGGGGCCGGCGCCGATCACCAGCAGGTCGCAATGCGCCCAGCATTTCTCATAGGCGTCGGGATCGGCTTCGTAGGAGGCGCGGCCGAGGCCCGCCGCCTTGCGGATCACCGGCTCGTAGAGCTTTTCCCAGAGGGCCGCCGGCCACATGAATGTCTTGTAGTAGAAACCGGCGCTGAGGAAAGGCGAGAGCAGGCCGTTGACGGCGCCGACATCGAAACCGAGCGAAGGCCAGCGGTTCTGGCTCTTGGCCGTCAGCCCCTGGTAAAGCTCGATCATCGTCGCGCGCGTATTCGGTTCGGTGCGCCCGCCGCTGCCTGTCGTCACCAGCGCGTTCGGTTCGGCGGCCCCCGCCGTCAGAATGCCGCGCGGGCGATGATATTTGAAGCTTCGGCCGACGAGCTGGATACCGTTGGCCAGCAGCGCCGAGGCGAGCGTATCGCCCGGATGGCCTTCCAGCGCCTTGCCGTCGAAGGTGAAACCGAGGGTCGCGGCCCGGTCGATGCGGCCGCCGGAGGAAAGACGGAAGCTCGTCATGCTGGTTCTCCGCCTAGCTTCGCAAGAGCGGCATCCCTGACGCCATGGACTGCATGGGTGACGGTATCACGCTCGACGATCAGCCAGCGGCGGCATCCGGAGGAATGGTGCCAGTATTCGCTGTGCCGGCCCTTCGGATTGTCGCGCAGATAGACATAGTCGTACCAGGCATCCGCGCCGGCATCCGGCGCCGGCCGGACCAGGTTCGCATCGCCGCGGATCGAGAATTCCTCCTTGGGCCGGACGCCGCAATGGGGACAAGAAATCAGGCTTGCCATCGTCTAAATGTCCTCAGTGCAGATTGGGCTGGGCGCCGACGCCCTTTTCATCGATCTGATGGCCGCGCGCGAAACGGTCGAGCCGGAAGGCGCGCGCCGTCTGATGCGGCGTGTTGCGGGCGATCAGATGGGCGTAGCAGAAGCCGGAGGCGGGCGTCGCCTTGAAGCCGCCGTAACACCAGCCGGCGTTGAGATAGAGATTATCCATATGGGTGCGGTCGATGATCGGCGAGCCGTCCATGCTCATGTCCATCACCCCGCCCCAGGAGCGCAGGTAGCGCACGCGCGACAAGGACGGGATCATTGCAACCCCGGCCTCGGCGACATGTTCGACCGAAGCCAGATTGCCGCGCTGGGCATAGGAATTATAGCCGTCGATATCGCCGCCGAAGACGAGGCCGCCCTTGTCGGACTGGGAGACGTAGAAATGCCCGGCGCCGAAGGTGACGACATTGTCGATGAAGGGCTTCAGCCCTTCGGAGACGAAGGCCTGCAGCACATGGCTTTCGATCGGCAGGCGGAGGCCGGCCATATCGGCGACGACGGTGGAATTGCCGGCCGCCGCCAGCGCCAGCTTGCCGCAGCCGATGAAGCCTCTGCTGGTTTCGACACCGGTCACCCGACCGTTTTCGCTGCGGATGCCGGTGACTTCGCATTGGGTGATGATATCGACGCCGCGGCTGTCTGCGCCGCGGGCATAACCCCAGGCGACCGCGTCGTGGCGCACCGTGCCGCCGCGCGGCTGGTATAGACCACCCATGACCGGGAAACGGGCATTGTCGAAATCGAGGAACGGAAGCTTCTTGCGCACCGTCTGCCGGTCGAGCAGCTCGGCATCGACGCCGTGCAGCCGCATGGCGTTGCCGCGGCGCGTATAGGCGTCACGCTGCGCATCGGAATGGAAGAGGTTGAGCACGCCGCGCTGCGAAACCATGGCGTTGAAGTTGAAGTCCTGCTCCAGGCCTTCCCAGAGCTTCATCGACAGTTCGTAGAAGGGATTGTTGCCGGGCAGCAGGTAGTTGGAACGGATGATCGTGGTGTTCCTGCCGATATTGCCGGAGCCGAGATAGCCCTTTTCGAGCACGGCGACATTGGTGATGCCGAACTCCTTGGCGAGATAATAGGCGGTGGCCAGACCGTGACCGCCGCCACCGACGATGACGACGTCGTAATGCGGCCTCGGCGCCGGATCGCGCCAGGCAGGCGCCCAGCCCTTGTTGCCGCGAAGGCCGTTCAGAAAAATCGAAAGAGCGGAATAGCGCATGGGTCACCCGGAAAGAACAGCTGCATGATGCCAGAAAGAAGCGGGCAGACTTGCACAATAGGGACATAAATAGCTAAGAAAGGGACATGTCCTCACTTGATAGCAGAAATATCCAGACGATCGGCTTCATCCTGATTCCGGGATTTGCGCTGATGTCCTATGCATCGGCGACGGAGCCGCTGCGGGCGGCAAATCTTCTGGCCGGCCGCGAGATCTATCGTGTCTCCACCTATTCGCCGGACGGCACGCCCGCCCTTTCCTCCTCCGGCGTCAGCGTGCCCGCCGAACCTCTTCCCATGAGGGGATCGGGTCTTGGCACCGCCTTCGTCTGCGCCGGCGGCCTGCCCCGGGACTGGCGATATCCCGGCGTGCTCGCCTGCCTGAGGCAGCTGTCACGCGAAGGCATGCGGATCGGCGGCATTTCCGGCGGCCCCTATCTGATGGCCGCCGCCGGTCTGCTTGCCGGCCGCGACTTCACCATCCACTGGGAATATGCGGCCGCCCTTCTCGAAGCCTTCCCGGACCTCACGCCGCGCCAGGCGCGCTTCATGATCGACGGCAACCGCATCACCTGCGGCGGCGGCATCTCCGCCCTCGATATGATGCATGTGCTGATCGCCGAGCGCATGGGGCCGGATTTCGCCCGCCGGGTCAGCGACTGGTATCTCCACACCGAGGTCAACGAACCCGCCGCCCCGCAGCGCGCCTCGCTCGCCGAGCGTTACGGCGTCCACCACCCCGGCCTGCTCAGCGTTCTCGAACGGATGGAGGAGACGATCGAGATGCCGCTCGAGCGCGCCGCCATGGCGCGCATCGCCGGCGTCACCACCCGCCATCTCGACCGGCTGTTTGCGGCCCATCTCGGCACCAGTTTCCTCGATCAATACCGCCGGATCAGGCTTCAGCATGCCCATCGCCTGCTGAAGCAGAGCCCGCTTTCCGTCTCGGAGATCGCTGTTGCCACCGGTTTTTCCAGTCTCAGCCATTTTTCCCGGATGTTCCGTGCTGTTTATGGTATCGCTCCGCGGGCGGCACGGCGGGAATAGGTTTTCTTCACGGTTGAGAGATTTTCACTATGGCGATAGGATTGCCTTGACGCAAAAGAGAAGGCAGCAGTGAAAAATCCGATGAAGACCAAGGGCGAAGCGGCAGATCAACCGGAACAGGCACAGGGCGGCCGCACGCCTTTTTCCCAGGATCCGCACGCCGTTCGGGAACCGAAGGAAAACAACCTCGAAATGGCGATCGGCCATGAGGTGCGCGCCTACCGCAAGAAACTCGGCATCACCGTCACCGATCTCGCGGCCGCGACCGGCATTTCGCTCGGCATGCTGTCGAAGATCGAGAACGGCAATATCTCGCCGTCGCTGACGACGCTGCAATCGCTGTCGCGGGCGCTCGGCGTGCCGCTGACCGCCTTTTTCCGCCGCTTCGAGGAGCCGCGCAATGCCGTTTTCGTCAAGGCGGGGCAGGGCGTCGAACTCGAACGGCGCGGCACCCGCGCCGGCCACCAATATAATCTGCTCGGCCATATCGACAACAATACCAGCGGTGTCATCGTCGAGCCCTATCTGATCACGCTGACGGCCGATTCCGACATCTTCCCGACCTTCCAGCACGAGGGCATGGAGTTTCTCTATATGCTCGAAGGCGAGGTGGTCTACCGCCACGGCGATCAGCTTTTCCAGATGCAACCGGGCGACAGCCTGTTCTTCGACGCCGATGCGCCGCATGGGCCGGAACAACTGGTGAAACTGCCGAGCAAATACCTGTCGATCATCAGTTATCCCCAGCAGAGCTCGCGGAGCTGAATTGCCTTAGAGGAAAACTTTATTCTTCCCAGTTGATATCCCGATAGAGACCTGTTACTCCTTTCTCAACATGAACGGAGGCACGCGCCATGTGCGGCATTGTAGGACTGTTCCTCAAGGACAAGAGCCTTGAACCTCAGCTCGGGAATCTGCTCTCGGATATGCTGATCACCATGACCGATCGCGGGCCGGATTCGGCCGGCATCGCGATCTATGGCGGCACGGCCGAGGGCAGGGCAAAGATCACCATCCAGTCCGCCAACCCGGGCGCCGATTTCGAGGGCCTCGCCGGCGACCTCGAGAAGGCCGGCATCAAAGCCCATGTGTGGGTCAAGAGCACGCACGCGGTCATCGAGCTTGATGCTTCCAAGCTTGCAGACATGCGCGAGACACTCGAACGGATCCGCCCGGCCGTCCGCCTGATGGGCTCGGGCGAAAGCGTCGAGATCTACAAGGAAATCGGTCTTCCCAAAGACGTCGTAGCGCGCTTCGGTGTCCGCGCGATGAGCGGAACCCACGGCATCGGCCATACCCGCATGGCGACCGAATCCGCCGTCACCACGCTCGGCGCCCATCCGTTCTCGACCGGCGCCGACCAGTGCCTGGTGCATAACGGCTCGCTGTCCAACCACAACAATCTGCGCCGCGAACTGGTGCGCGAAGGCATGACCTTCGAGACGCAGAACGATTCCGAAGTCGCCGCCGCTTATCTCACAGCCGAAATGGCCAAGGGCAAGGATCTCGGCCAGGCGCTGACCGGCGCGCTCGACGATCTCGACGGCTTCTTCACCTTCGTCGTCGGCACCAAGTCCGGCTTCGGCGTGGTGCGCGACCCGATCGCCTGCAAGCCCGCCGTCATGGCCGAAACCGACCAGTACGTCGCCTTCGGTTCGGAATACCGAGCGCTGGTCAACCTTCCCGGCATCGAGAATGCCCGTGTCTGGGAACCGGAGCCGGCAACCGTTTACTTCTGGGATCACGACAAGGCCGCCTGAGGGGCGTCCGAAAGCCAAGAGGCGGCGCAGACCGCCTCCCAGACAAACGAGGCTTCCAACGAGGAATCAATGCCCACATTCGATCTTTCCAACACCCCTCTTCGGGAACTGAACAGCGCGCTGCACGCTCTTTCCAAAGGCGCCAACGACACTGAATTCGAAGTCATCAACCCGCGCGGCAGCCACGCCGTCGCCGTGGGCATCGACAGCTCGGTCACGGTCGCGGTCAGGGGCTCGGTCGGCTATTACTGCGCCGGCATGAATGACGGCGGCACCATTACGGTTCATGGCTCGGCCGGTCCGGGCGTTGCCGAAAACATGATGTCCGGCACCGTCGTCATCGAAGGCGACGCCAGCCAGTATGCCGGCGCCACCGGCCGCGGCGGCCTGCTCGTCATCAAGGGCAATGCGGCCTCGCGCTGCGGCATTTCGATGAAGGGCATCGACATCGTCGTGCATGGCAGCATCGGCCACATGTCGGCCTTCATGGGCCAATCCGGCCATCTCGTCGTGCTCGGCGATGCCGGCGATGCGCTGGGGGATTCGCTCTACGAAGCCAAGCTATTCGTCCGCGGCGAGGTCAAGAGCCTCGGCTCCGACTGCATCGAGAAGGAGATGCGGCGCGAGCATCTGGAAAAGCTTGCCGAGCTGCTCGACAAGGCAGGCGTCACGGGCGTCAGGCCCGAAGAGTTCAAGCGCTACGGCTCGGCCCGCAAGCTCTACAATTTCAACATCGACAACGCCGACGCGTATTGAGCCGAGGGACATCCATGAGCTATCACAACCCCTATACCCCGCCCCGCAAATCCGCGACCTTCGACGATTATACGCTCGCCGAAATCCGCCGCGCGGCGGCCACCGGCATCTATGACATCCGCGGCGCCGGCACCAAGCGCAAGGTTCCGCATTTCGACGATCTCTTGTTTCTCGGCGCCTCGATCTCGCGCTATCCGCTCGAAGGCTATCGCGAGAAGTGCGACACGACAGTGGTGCTCGGCTCGCGTTTCGCCAAGAAGCCGATCACGCTGAAGACGCCGATCACCATTGCCGGCATGAGCTTCGGCGCGCTTTCCGGCAACGCCAAGGAAGCGCTCGGCCGTGGCGCGACGATCGCAGGCACCTCGACCACGACTGGCGACGGCGGCATGACGGATGAAGAACGCGGCCATTCGCAGACGCTGGTCTACCAATATCTGCCCTCGCGCTACGGCATGAACCCTAAGGATTTGCGCCGCGCCGATGCGATCGAAGTCGTGGTCGGCCAAGGCGCCAAGCCCGGCGGCGGCGGCATGCTGCTCGGCCAGAAGATCTCCGACCGCGTCGCCAATATGCGCAATCTGCCGAAGGGCATCGACCAGCGCTCGGCCTGCCGCCATCCGGACTGGACCGGCCCCGACGATCTGGAAATCAAGATCATGGAACTGCGCGAGATCACCGATTGGGAAAAGCCGATCTACGTCAAGGTCGGCGGCGCGCGCCCGTATTACGACACCGCCCTTGCCGTGAAGGCAGGCGCCGACGTCGTCGTGCTCGACGGCATGCAGGGCGGCACGGCGGCCACACAGGACGTCTTCATCGAGAATGTCGGCATGCCGACGCTCGCCTGCATTCGTCCGGCCGTTCAGGCGTTGCAGGACCTCGGCATGCACCGGAAGGTGCAGCTCATCGTTTCCGGCGGCATCCGCTCGGGCGCCGACGTTGCCAAGGCGCTGGCGCTCGGCGCCGACGCGGTGGCGATCGGCACGGCCGCCCTCGTCGCGATCGGCGACAACGATCCGCACTGGGAAGAGGAATATCAGAAACTCGGCACCACGGCCGGTGCTTATGACGATTGGCATGAAGGCAAGGATCCGGCCGGCATCACCACCCAGGATCCGGAGCTCGCAAAACGTCTCGACCCGGTTACGGCCGGCCGCCGCCTTGCCAACTACCTCAAGGTGATGACGCTCGAGGCGCAGACGATCGCGCGCGCCTGCGGCAAGAACCACCTGCACAACCTCGAGCCGGAAGACCTCGTCGCGCTGACGATCGAGGCATCGGCCATGGCGCAGGTGCCGCTCGCCGGAACCAACTGGATTCCCGGCAAGGGAGGCTTCTGATTTCTACCGGCCGGGCCAAAGTCCCGGCCGTCTCATATCCATAACCAAAGTGTCTCCAAGAAATCCAAAGGGGAACGAGAATGACACTGGACCTTGCTGCTTTTGCCAGAGACAAAGGCATCAAATATTTCATGATCAGCTACACGGACCTGTTCGGCGGCCAACGCGCCAAACTGGTCCCGGCTGAAGCAATTGCCGATATGCAGAAGGATGGCGCCGGTTTCGCGGGCTTTGCGACCTGGCTCGATCTGACGCCTGCCCATCCGGACCTGTTTGCGGTTCCCGATGCTTCCTCCGTCATCCAGCTCCCATGGAAGAAGGACGTCGCATGGGTCGCGGCCGACTGCGTCATGGACGATCAGCCTGTCGAACAGGCGCCGCGCGTGCTGCTGAAAAGACTGGTCGCCGAGGCTGCTAAAGAAGGGCTCAGGGTGAAAACCGGCGTTGAGCCGGAATTCTTCCTCATCTCCGCCGACGGCTCGGTGATATCAGATCAGTTCGATACCGCCGAGAAGCCTTGCTACGATCAGCAGGCGGTGATGCGCCGCTATGACGTCATCGCCGAAATTTGCGATTACATGCTCGAGCTCGGCTGGAAGCCCTATCAGAACGACCACGAGGATGCGAACGGCCAGTTCGAGATGAACTGGGAATATGACGACGTTCTGAAGACGGCGGACAAGCATTCCTTCTTCAAGTTCATGGTCAAGTCGGTCGCCGAAAAGCACGGGCTTCGCGCCACCTTCATGCCGAAGCCCTTCAAGGGCCTGACCGGAAACGGCTGCCATGCCCATATCTCGGTCTGGGACCTCGACGGCAGGGTCAACGCTTTCGCCGACAAGGAAATGGCCTTTGGGCTCTCGGCGCAGGGCAAGACCTTCCTCGGCGGCATCATGAAACACGCCTCCGCACTTGCCGCGGTCACCAATCCGACGGTCAATTCCTACAAGCGCATCAACGCGCCGCGCACGACATCGGGCGCCACCTGGTCGCCGAACACCGTGACCTGGACGGGCAACAACCGAACCCACATGGTGCGCGTGCCGGGACCGGGACGTTTCGAGCTGCGGCTGCCGGATGGGGCGGTCAATCCCTACCTGCTGCAGGCGATCATCATCGCCGCCGGCCTCGACGGTATCCGCAGCCAGGCCGACCCAGGCCGGCACTACGATATCGACATGTATGCCGAGGGACACCTGGTGAAGGACGCGCCGCGCCTGCCGCTCAACCTTCTCGATGCGCTGCGCGCCTATGATGACGATGAGGGCCTGAAGGCGGCGATGGGGGCGGAATTTTCCGCCGCCTATCTCAAGCTCAAGCATCGGGAATGGAATGCCTACTGCTCGCATTTTACCCAGTGGGAACGCGACAGCACGCTCGACATCTGAGCGGCCGGACCGATGTCTTCGACGACTGCTGGCACGCCGGGCGACAAAGCCCGGCGTGCCCAGGCCCTCTGCGCTTTAGGAAGAGCCGACATGAAAAACTTCATACTCACGGTATCCTGCAAATCGACGCGCGGCATCGTTGCGGCGATCTCCAGCTATCTGGCCGAGAAGGGCTGCAACATCATCGACAGTTCGCAGTTCGACGATCTCGATACCGGCAGGTTCTTCATGCGCGTCTCCTTCATTTCCGAAGAGGGGCTTTCCGGCACCGAGATCGGCGCCGATTTTGCCGCTGTCGCCGCGCCCTTTGCGATGGATTACGAATTTCACGACAGCGAGAGCCGCATGAAGGTGCTCTTGATGGTGTCGCGCTTCGGCCATTGTCTCAACGACCTGCTCTACCGCTGGAAGATCGGCGCCCTGCCGATCGACATCGTCGGCGTCGTCTCCAACCATTTCGACTACCAGAAGGTCGTGGTCAATCACGACATCCCGTTCCACCATATTCCGGTCACCAAGGCCAATAAGGTGCAGGCCGAAGCCCATATCATGGAGGTGGCCGAGCAGACCGGCACCGAGCTGATCGTGCTCGCCCGCTACATGCAGATCCTCTCGGATGAGATGTGCCAGAAGATGTCGGGCAAGATCATCAACATCCACCACTCTTTCCTGCCGTCCTTCAAGGGCGCCAACCCCTACAAGCAGGCCTATGGCCGCGGCGTCAAGCTGATCGGCGCCACCGCCCATTACGTCACCGCCGATCTCGATGAAGGCCCGATCATCGAGCAGGACACGGCGCGCATCACCCATGCGCAGTCGCCCGACGACTACGTCTCGATCGGCCGCGACGTCGAAAGCCAGGTGCTGGCCCGCGCCATCCACGCCCATATCCACCACCGCACCTTCATCAACGGCAACCGCACCGTCGTCTTCCCGGCAAGCCCGGGAAGCTACGCATCGGAGCGCATGGGGTGAGCGCCGCCTTGGGACACATCAGCAACAACTGAGGCCAGCATCAAGTTATTCCTCACCGCCGGCCAGCGAGCTTAATGCAAAGCGTGTTTCGCCAGTTGCTCCGGCGCACTGCGGCTTTTCGCGCCAGCACGCCGGCGAGCCGATGACGTTTTGGAAGTTTGGGCAAGCCTTTGATTAATGTAGTGTCAGCCAGCAACACGGCAGTAAGGACATGGCGGCGCAGTCCGACGGCCTAAAATCTGGATCTTGTTTCAGCCGCCCCGCTCGGCGCGGACCGCTGCCTCGCTTGAAGTGTTGAATACCACCACCTGCCAGCGAGGCCACCACCAAGATCATCAAACCGACAAACAGACATACTTAAGTTCGAGAAACTCCTCCATGCCATATCGTGAACCTTCCCGACCAAGGCCGGATGATTTCACACCACCAAAAGGTGCTTCCGCCGTCGAGATGAGACCTGTGTTAACGCCAATCATGCCATACTCAAGCGCTTCAGCGACGCGAAATACACGCGAAAGATCCCGCGCATAAAAGTAGGAGGCTAGGCCAAATTCCGTGTAATTTGCTTGGCGAATGACATCGTCTTCATCAGTGAAGCGGAAAAGTGGCGCGACCGGCCCGAACGTCTCTTCGTGCGCAAGCTTCATGTCACTGGTTACGTCTGCGAGCACTGTTGGTTGGAAGAAATTCCCGCCCTTCTGGTGCCGGGCACCACCCAGCACAACCCGCGCACCTTTCGCCCGAGCATCCGAGATATGTTCCTCGACCTTGTTAACGGCCGCACTGTCGATCAGCGGGCCGAGCGCCACATCCGGCTCCATGCCGTTACCGACCCGCAGCTTCAATATCGCCTGGCAAAGCCGTTCTGCATAGGCCTCAAAAACTCCGTCCTGCACATAGATGCGGTTAGCGCAGACGCATGTTTGGCCATTGTTGCGGAATTTAGACACGATCGTACCCTCGACTGCTGCATCCAGGTCAGCATCATCGAATACGATGAAGGGCGCATTTCCCCCAAGCTCCAGCCCCATCTTTTTGATCGTCGAGGCGCTTTGGCGCATCAGTTCCGCGCCGATCTCAGTTGATCCGGTAAACGTCACCTTGCGGACGATTGGGTTCGACGTCATTTCGCCCCCAATCTCCCGTGCCGCGCCGGTTACAACGCTGAAAAGCTCTGGAGGAATACCCGCGCGCTGGGCAAGGACCGCGAGCGCAATCGCGGAGAACGGCGTCTGCGCTGCAGGTTTCAAAACGATTCCGCATCCTGCACCCAAGGCCGGCCCGGCCTTTCGGGTGATCATCGCGTTTGGGAAATTCCATGGCGTGATGGCCGCCACAACGCCAATCGGTTGCTTCATCACCAGGATGCGCTTGTCCGGCTGGTGCCCCAGAATGATGTCGCCATATACGCGACGAGTCTCTTCGGCGAACCACTCTACGAAACTAGCGCCGTAGACGATCTCACCCTTTGCCTCGGTCAAAGGTTTGCCCTGTTCGAGTGTAAGAATTTCGGCGAGATCGTCTTTGTTCTCAATCATGAGTTCGAACCAGCGCCGCAAGAAGCCAGAACGTTCTTTCGCCGTGCGGGCAGCCCATGCTGGCATCGCCAATTGTGCGGCTTCGATTGCTTTTCGCGTTTCGATCGCTCCAAGTTTCGGAACGCGGCCGAGAAGGCGGCCGTCAGCCGGATTGACCACGTCGACCGAAGGACCGTCGCCGACTTCGATCCATTGCCCGGCAACCGGGGCGGCTTGTCTGAACAGGGTCTTATCTTTGAGAGCCATGGCCTCTATCCTTTGCAGAAAGTGTCTGTGCGCCTAGCGCGCAATTTCAAGAAGAATTTCATCTGTAATGCGACGAGTGCCGTAGCTGGAGCCTGATGACCCAGCACCAATTCCACGCACGCAAACGCGGCCGACGGCATCTGAAATTTTGGTCGCGAGTTCCGTCTGGCCCAAGTGCTCGAACATCATTGCCGCCGACCATATCGCGGCGATCGGGTTTGCCACGTCCTTGCCTGCGATGTCCGGTGCTGAACCGTGGACCGGCTCGAACATGGACGGCGAGCGGCCGGTCGGGTCGATATTTGCAGACGCTGCAAATCCGAGTCCTCCCTGAATCGCCGCGCCGATATCGGACAAGATGTCGCCGAACAGGTTGGACGCAACAACGACATCCAACGTTTCCGGGAACATGACCATGCGGGCGGCAATTGCATCAACGTGATAGCTGCGGACCTCGACGTCCGGATACTCCGCGGAAAGCTGCCTTGTTACGTCGTCCCAAAACACCATCGAGTGGCGTTGCGCGTTGGACTTTGTTACCGAAGCAAGCCGCCTCCTGCGCTTTCGCGCCATTTCAAAGCCGTATCGGAGAATCCGCTCCACACCGTAACGGGTGAAAACGCTGGTCTCAACTGCGATCTCTTCCGCCGTACCACGGTGCACCCTGCCGCCAGCGCCAGAATACTCCCCTTCCGTATTTTCGCGGATGCAAAGGATATCGATATTCTCGGCACGAAGAGGTCCAGTCACGCCAGGAAGCAGCTTGTGCGGACGGACATTCGCATAGAGGTCGAACTCTTTCCTGATACGAAGTAGAAGCTCATGCAGAGAAATGTCGTCGGATACCTTCGCCGGCCATCCGATCGCTCCAAGCAAGATCGCATCAAAGGTTCGGAGCGTTTCGATCCCGTCCGCCGGCATCATCGCTCCAGTTTCAAGATAGTGATCGCAAGACCACGGAAATGTCGTTGCGGAAAGATTG
Source organism: Rhizobium sp. CIAT894 (assembly GCF_000172795.2). NCBI lineage: Bacteria > Pseudomonadati > Pseudomonadota > Alphaproteobacteria > Hyphomicrobiales > Rhizobiaceae > Rhizobium > Rhizobium sp. CIAT894. The sequence goes on along the minus strand of NZ_CP020951.1, from coordinate 447,877 downwards.
ACGTCGCAAGCTGCCGCAGCGGCAAGTGAAACTTCCCAGGCTGCCGCAGTCACCTCGACACCTATGCCGTCTCCGGGGATGATTGCGATTTTGAGGTCCACCATACTCTCCGTCCGTGCTTCGAGGAATTTCGATTGAACCATGTAACGCCGGATGCATGGAATTCGGTTCGTTGTGCAGGCTTCTCAAGGTCTCATGCCGTCATTCGACCCGAAGAATTTACCGGTAATTGGCTCGCTCCCGAGTCTGACATACCGACCTGCCGGTTATCCGACATTCAATCTCCCGCTTAGCCAACCGATCCATCTCAGTTCCCAAGCGCGAGCCGGGCCCGATTGAAAGAAGTGGCCTCTCAAACGATGGCGTAGCGTGGGATGACGGCAATGAGTGTAAAATCGAACTCAGCGGGAGGAGAAGTATCTTTTGCCGTTGCCGAGATATCGATTATACCGATACGTTGTTCCGGCCGCGATTAGGCAGAGATAAAGGCGCATGCAAAAGCGCTCTGACAAGTGGGAACAGCTTATGTATTTTACGCTAAGGCAGGTCCAGTATTTTGTGCTGACGGCAGAACTCGGCACCATATCTGGTGCCGCTACTGCTGCGCGAATCTCGCAGTCCGCGCTTACCGAAAGCATCCGGCAACTTGAAGAGCAGGTCGGAAGCGCGCTATTTTCCCGTCACGCCCGGGGGATCGCATTGACGTATGAGGGGCATCGGTTCCTGCGGCACGCCAAACTCATCATTTCCACGGTTAAAGATGCCGAGGACGCCTTCACAGCTAAAATAGACAACGTATCGGGAACCCTTCGCCTGGGCGTGACGAACCTGGTCGCCGGCTATTTTCTCTCCGACATTCTGGCTCGGTTCCGGCGCGTTTTTCCTGAAGTATCTGTAGAAGTGGTCGAGGACCAGCGAAGATATATTGAACATCTCCTCATCAGTGGCGAACTGCAGCTTGCGCTCATGGTTGTGTCCAATATCGAAGAGCAGTTCGCCCTATCGGTCGATTCACTCGTGCGATCGAGATTCAGAGTCTGGGTGTCGCCAAAGAATGGCCTCGCCGACAAGAGCCGTGTCAAATCATCCGATCTGGGCGATCAAAAGCTTATCTTGCTGGCAAATGATGACTTGCTGGAGTCAATCTCCGGTTGGCTGCAAGGCGAGGACCTTATGGATCGGGTCTTTCTCAGAACAACTTCGGTGGAGGCAGTCCGAAGCCTTGTCGGCACAGAGACAGGCGTGGCCATCATGCCCGACCTCGCCTTCCGCCCCTACACCCTCGAAGGCGACCGTCTTGAGGCTCGCCCGGTCGAAGGCCTCTCTATTACGTTGGACGTCGGCCTGGTGTGGCGGCAGGGGTCGCCGGATACCGACCAAGCCGAGATTTTCAAGACCGTCGCCCGTGACTACCATGCGAAACGGTAGCCGAGCGACATATCGATAAAACCGATACGTCATCGCAAGCATTTCGAATTTTCCCTTCCGGTTCTTCCGCGACACACTGTTGACGATTGGATTGCGGCACCACGGCGTGGTGTCTGCGGATCGCCCATCAGTCAGGGAGACATTTAATGGATATGGTTATCACTCCGGCGTTTTCGACGAAGCTGCTCATCAACGGCGAGCTTGTCGAGGGAACTGGCGGCGACGAGAAAATCTTGAACCCGGCTACAGGCTCGACTCTCGTTGCCGTCAAGGAAGCGAGCCGCGATCAGGTAAATGCCGCAGTGGCAGCTGCGCAATCCGCCTTCAAGACTTGGTCGCTGACCACGCCCCGGCAGCGCTCCGAACTTCTGTTGGAAGTCGTTGAGCACCTCAAGCAGAACATCGAAACTTACGCTCGCCTCGAATCCCTCAATTGCGGCAAGCCGTATCTGGGCATGCTGAATGGCGAAATGCCCGCCATCATAGATGCCATTCGTTTCTTCGCCGGCGCGTGCCGAGTGCTGAATGGCAGCGCTGCAGGTGAATACGTCGAAAATCATACGTCCATTATTCGCCGCGATCCGGTCGGCGTGGTGGGCTCAGTGGCTCCGTGGAACTTCCCGCTGATGATGGCCGCCTGGAAGGTCTTTGCACCGATTTCGGTCGGCAACACCGTTGTCGTAAAGCCGTCCGAACAGACTCCCCTCACGCTCCTTCGCCTTTGCGAATTCCTGGCAACTCTTTTGCCGAGAGGCGTCGTCAACGTCGTCACCGGTCGTGGAGAGTCCGTCGGATCCACGCTTGTTTCGCACCCCGGCGTCGCGATGGTCTCCCTGACAGGCGATGTCACGACAGGTCAGAAGGTGCTGCAATCTGCTGTGCCGACATTGAAGCGCACGCACCTTGAACTTGGAGGGAAAGCGCCGGTCATCATATTCAACGACGCCGATCTGGATGCCGCTGTCGAAACAATTCGGATGGCAGGCTTCGAAAATGCCGGCCAGGATTGTTGCGCGGCCTGCCTCGTCTACGTCCAGTCCGGTGTCTACGAAAAGCTTGTCGAGAAGCTAAACGCCGCAATCAAAAGCATCCGCAGCGGTGCGCCCGAGCACGAACAGACTGAACTCGGCCCACTCATCAGCCAGCGTCAGCGAGACCGCGTCGAGAGCTTCGTTCAGCGCGCGCGCACCTCGAAGCATATTGAAGTTCTGACCGGCGGCAAGCCGGCCTCGGGGGACGGCTTCTACTACGAGCCGACTCTCGTTGTCGGCGCAAATGTTCAGGACGAAATCGTCCGTCGCGAGGTCTTCGGGCCGGTCGTCGCGGTATCCCGTTTCGAAACCGCCGAAGAAGTTATCGATTGGTCGAACGAGAGCCATTACGGCTTGGCATCATCCGTGTGGTCGTCAAACGCCACCACAGCGCTCAAAGTGGCGGCTCGCCTGCGCTACGGTACGGTCTGGGTAAACCAGCACTTCACACTCTTGAGTGAAATGCCACACGGTGGGCTGAGACATTCCGGCTACGGCAAAGACCAGTCCATTTACAGCCTCGAGGATTATACCTCGATCCGCCACGTAATGTTCAACTTTTCGTAGAGAAACAATCGGAGCCACGGCGATGGTTCAACATGAGTGGCAGGCGGCGACAATGACCATCACTCCGCTCAACGGGGCTGACGGGACTATGCAAACCGTCTCCCATGTCGGCTCAAGGTCGCCGTGGTCCCGGCCACAAGCAGGTGCGCAGGCAGTCCCGCGTGCAATTGTCGGAATGGGCTGGAGATCTTCGTCCAGTCACAAACCACTCCCGCCCCGTAGTAAGAGCGCAGAGGAGCCCACAATGTCTGAAGAAGACCTCCTCGAGAGGTTTGACGGAGGTGGAGATAGCCACTCTCAGGTCGAGACGCATGAAGTCGCGCGCACTCTCAAACAATATTGGGGGATCCGCGGAAGCCTCAGAAGCCTGGTAGCAGAGCGTGACGAGATCCTGGAGGTTACCACCGATGATAATCGCCGTTACGTCTTAAAGATCTACGGCGCGTCTGAATCGCCATCCTTGGCCGATTTGCGCGCTCGGGCTTGCGTTCACATTGCAGAAAGTGATCCCGCTCTGCCGGTGCCGGAAATTATCCGTACCGATGGCGCTCTGCAGGCGGTGGCGACGATGAAAGCCGGCGAGGATCGTGTGGTCCAGCTGATGACCTTTCTCGACGGCATACCGCAGGTTAGCACTCTCAAAAGCAGCCGGCAGGCATTCGAGATCGGGAAGGCACTTGCAAGAACGGCGAGGGCGCTTGCCCACTTCGAACACCCTGCCGATCGGAGAAACCTCGTCTGGGATCTCGCAAATGCGGCGAACGTCCGACCGCTCCTCCCAGCGATTAGCTCTGGCCGTTGGCAAATGCCTCATCGGATCTTGCAGCGTTTTGAGGATCGCACCCTCTCGATGCTGAGCGACCTTCCCTCGCAAGTGATCCATAACGACTTCAACGGACACAATCTTCTGATGGATCCGTCCGATCCAACAAGGATCACCGGCATCATCGACTTCGGCGATGTGACGAGAAGCCAGCGGATCAACGATGTCGCTATCGCGGCCTGCTATCAGTTGCGTTTTGATGAGTCCGGCCTTTCCGGAGCACTCGACGTGGCGCGAGGCTACAATTCCGTCACCACCTTGAATCCGCATGAGATCGCGATCCTCCCTGACCTCATTCTCACCAGACTCGCGATGGCGGTCGCCATTACGGAATTCCGTGCAACCCGTCTTCCAGAGCGTGCAAGCCAGATCCTGAAGAATACCGGCTACGCATGGCGCGCCCTTTCGCACCTAACGGACCTCGACAAAAACTGGGCAGTCGATCGGTTCTTCGCTGCCTGTGACAAGGAGACTTCCTCATGACCAAGCCGTTGATGATCAATGCGTTCGACCCCAATGCGGTCGACGGGCTAGACGCTGAGACGATGCAGCTGATCGAGCGGCGCAAGAAGGTCCTTGGACCATCCTACAAGCTCTTTTACGAAACGCCGGTCCACGCCGTTTCGGCAGAGGGGGTATGGATCACCGATGGCCGCGGACAGCGTTATCTGGATGTCTACAACAATGTGCCCTCTGTCGGCCACTGCCATCCTAGAGTGGTTGAGGCCGTCTCCCGGCAGATGGCCGTGCTTAACACCCATACGCGTTACCTGAACGATGTCGTCTTGAGTTACGCGGAAAAACTGCTGGGACATTTCCCGCCTGAACTCTCGAATGCCATGTTTACCTGCACGGGCAGCGAATCCTCCGATCTCGCCTTGCGCATCGCCAAAACCTACACCGGCGGGGTTGGCATTGTCGTGACCGAAAACGCCTATCACGGCATCACGGAGCAGATAGCGCGAATGTCTCCGTCTCTGGGCAGTGGCGTTCCGCTCTGGCCCCATGTCAGGACCGTGCCGGCGCCGGATGCATACCGCCTCGGACACGAGAACGTTGCCGAGACCTTTGCCACCTCCATCAAGGAAGCTTTCGAAGATCTGTCTCGCCACGGGTTCAAGCCAGCCGCGTTTGTGGCAGACATGATCTTCTCATCCGACGGCATCTTCGCCGATCCAGCGGGCTTCCTGAAACCTGCTCTCGACGCTGTGCATGCTGCAGGCGCCCTGTTCATTGCCGATGAAGTCCAGCCGGGATTCGGGCGGACAGGTCCGATGTGGGGATTTGCACGCCATGGGATCGTGCCCGACCTGGTCCTGATGGGTAAACCGATGGGTAACGGGCTGCCGATCGGCGGCGTGGTGGCTCGGCCTGAAGTTCTTGGCGAGTTTGCAACCACCGCCCGCTACTTCAATACATTTGGCGGAAACCCCGTCTGCTGCGCCGCCGCTCACGCCACGCTTTGCGTAATCGAGGACGAGGGACTTGCCGAGAATTCCGTGAAGGTCGGTAATTACCTGCAGCAGGGGCTTCGCGAACTCACGACCGGCCTGGCGGCGGCAGGAGATATCCGTGGTGCGGGTCTTTTTGTGGGGCTGGACTTTGTCAAGGATCCCGAGACCAAGGAGCCAGACGGCGATCTCGGCCTGTTCGTTGTAAACGCGCTGCGCGACAGGAACATCCTGATCAGTGCAAGCGGCATCGAGGGCAACGTTTTGAAGATCCGCCCGCCTCTGCCGTTCTCGACCGAACATGCTGACATCTTCCTGGAGGCATTTCAGGACGTCATTCGCAGCACCGAATTCCGGCGGAACGCAGCGGCCTAACAATCGGGCGCCTTTCAAAAGGCGCTCACCGTTCAACAGATACTTGAGGGCATGACATGAGCTTCGTTCAAATCAGCAACGTCACAAAGTCCTTCGGCCATTACGCCGCTGTGAAGGGAATCAGTCTCGACGTGGCCGACGGCGAGTTTCTTGTTTTGCTGGGCCCATCGGGTTGTGGCAAATCGACATTGATGCGGATGATTGCCGGCATCGAAACCGTTACGACTGGAGCCATTAGAATTGATGGCAAGGATGTCACGGACCTGTCACCAAAGGACAGAAACGTCGCAATGGTTTTCCAAACCTATGCGCTTTATCCGCATCTCACCGTTCGTGCCAACATCGAGTTTCCATTGCGAAAGATGAAACTCGACCGCAAGCGGATCGAGGAGCGCACACTTTGGGCCGCTCGCATGTTCAGGATCGAGCAGCATCTTGACCGCAAACCGAAGCAACTTTCGGGAGGCGAGCGTCAGCGCGTTGCCTTGGCACGAGCCCTGGTGCGCAGTCCGTCCGTGTTCATGATGGATGAACCGCTGTCCAACCTCGATGCGAAGCTACGGGCAACCGCCCGGCAGGAAATTCAGCAATTCCAGGCGGAAACGAAGGCAACGACGATCTACGTGACACATGACCAGGTCGAAGCCATGTCGCTCGGGCATCGGATCGCGGTCCTGTCGGACGGCATAGTGCGCCAAGTGGGCACGCCGGATGAAATCTATAATCGTCCGGCCGATACATTCGTCGCAACTTTTGTCGGCTCACCCGCCATGAACATCGTTCCGCGCGGCAATGTCCTTGAAGGCTTTCGTCCTGAACAGCTTCTCCATCCTGGGCTGGTTGGCGAAAAGGTCGCGACCAAGGAAGTCAATATCATTGTCCGGCGGGTAGAGAAACTCGGCTCCACTCAACTCGTCTACGGCACGCTGGATGGGGCCGATAACGTGCAAATCGTGGCCGACGTGCCCGCCATGGCGGGCGGCAAGTTCGTGATCGGGGAGCTGCAGGCATTTCGGGTGCCACTTCGAGAAATTCATTCGTTCGACAAGTCGACCGGAAAACGCCTGGAGTCGAGTGCTGCCGCCGCAGCCTGACCAACCGGGGAACGGTCATTAGGAACGGTACCTCATTCGCGCGACTGGGGCGCGGCTTATGGTGGTGTTGGGCACGCATTCGGTCCCCGTGGACAGCATCACGTCTAGAAGCGAAAGACGGATCGATCACTCAGAATCGAAAAACGATAGGGGAATAATCATGACAGATACACCTCGTTTCACAGTTCCGCATATATCGCGTCGGTTTCTTCTGCAATCGAGCGCGATCGCGCTCGGTGCCGCCGCGTTGCCGTCAGGCTTGCTGGCACAAGGCAAGACGGTCGTCACTCATTCGAACTGGCGTTCGACCGAAATGCCGGATATTTTCCTGAAGGTTTTCGATGATTATCGCAAAGCCAATCCGGATGTCGATCTCCAGGTCGAAGAGATCGGCTTTATCGAATACATCAAGAAAATGGAGCTTTCGGGCCAAGCTGGTGCGTTGCCGGACACGTTCGAACTCTGGGTACCCACACAGCTTGCTCGCTTTGTCGAGGAAGGCTGGATCGCTCCGCTCGACGAATTGATCGATGCAGACAAAGCGGCCGGCAACGATATCCTTGGCGCCTACGAGCCGTGGGCAGACAAGGGCTACAAGGGTTCGACCTACGTCCTTACCTCGCTCGGCCTCACCAACGTTCTTCTCTGGAACAGGACGGCATTCAAGGCAGCCGGCCTTCCGGACCGCGCTCCCGAGACCATCGACGAGATGCTCGAATTCGCAAAGAAACTGAACAAGCCACCGGAAATGTATGGCCTCGGTCTCGATGGTAACGGCCCTGAGCTTTGGCTTGCTCTCGCCTGGATGTTCTACGCGAATGAAACCCGCATCGGCCGTGTCGGCGGAGACTTTCAGATCAACAAGCCAAAAGCGGTCGAAACTGTTCAGTTCATCGTGGATCTTGTGAACAAGCACGGCGTCGTGCCGTCATTCACGACAACCGACTTCGAGAAGCTGAGGAGTTCGTTTGCAGCCGGGCGTGTCGCCATGATGCCGGACTGGAATGGTGTCCCGGCGGTGATCGAGGGGTTGAAGCCAACGTTCGAATGGGCCATTTCGCCGCTGCCCAAGGGCAAGACTACCGGGGCGATGCTGATGGGCGGTGACAGCACCTATGCTATCAGCGCCAACTCGAAAAACAAGAAAGCCGCCTGGGAGTTTATCAAGGTGCTCGCAGGCCATGACACCCAGCAGGCGATCGCTGACAAGTGGCCTTTCCTTATCACCCGGAAGGAAATCTGGGACGAGGTCCAGAAGGGCACCTTAGGCACATCCGACTCGCTGAAGGTCGCCTTGGAGCAGTCGCAGCGCCCCAACGCCTACGATACCTACAGCGAGATGCCGCCACAGCTGTTGCAGGCAGTGGACATTTTCCGAACCGAACTTCATGGCGTCGTTGCCAACCAGCAGACCGCTCAGGAGGGAATGGACAAGGTGGCCGCGCAATGGGCCGACCTTTACCAGCAATGGGACGAGAGCTACGGCGAACTCGGAGACCGCTACACCCGATAGCCAAGCGCGAAGGCAGTGTGCGGCCAATGGGCCGCGCACCAATCTGAAAGGAGTGTGCCATGACCTTCGATAGCCTTGCACCGCGGGAAAGAGCTTCCGCCGTCCGCCGCCTGATACGTGGCAACTATCACACCTACATCATACTGGGGCTTTTGCTCGGTGTAATGCTGCTGCCGATCGCCTACATGATCATCATCGCGATCACGCCGGCAGATCTGCTCTTCAAGCAGATTATTCCCGAGCGAGTGACCTTTCAGAACCTCCTGAAGGTGTTCTCGACCGAGGAACTGGTATTGCCGTTCCGAAACTCTGTCGGGATCTCCGCTCTCACGGCGTTTTTCACGATCGTTTTGGCGGCGCCGGCTGCATATGGCATGTCACGTTATCGAGTGGGACTATCGGGAACCCTTATCGTCCTGCTGTTATTCACCCAGGTCATCCCGGTTGAGATTCTGGTCCTGAGTTACTTCCCGTTCCTAAAATCCAGCGGTCTTATTGACACCTGGACCGGGCTGATTTTCCTAGACACCACGCTGACCGTGCCGTTCTGCACCCTTATCTTGAAATCAATGTTCGACGGGGTACCCGAAGACATCGAGCAGGCAGCCCGAATTGACGGATGCACGTCTCTGGAATGCTTTTTCCGGATCACGCTTCCGCTTAGTTGGGGTGGCATTCTGGCAGCGTTCATCTTCGCGTTCTTGATGGCGTGGCAGGAATTCCTCTACGGGCTGACATTCACCGCCTCGCTTGATGCGCGCCCAATTACAGTCGCACTCAATCTCCTGATTGGTCACTACACGATCAGCTGGGAAGTGCTGATGGCTGCAAGCTTCCTGTCGGCATTTCCCCTGCTTGTCGTTTTTGCACTGTTCCAAGGTGTCTTCATCAAGGGGATGGTTGCGGGAGGTGTGAAATGATCATCGAACAACAGTCTCAAGCAACTCTGGTTCCCGTCAGTGCGAACCGCGTGAAGCTCGCAAGGACCTACCGGCGAGAGTGGGCTTTCTTTGTCGGTCCCACATTCCTGTTTCTGATTATAACCGGCATATTTCCGCTGGTGGCGAGCATCTACACGGGTTTCTTTCAGACGCGACGCGGGGAGCAGCATTTCGTCGGCTTTACCCACTACAAATGGGCGCTGCACGATGACGTGTTCTGGACCTCGACGCTCAATAGCTTCATCTTTACCGGTGGCACGGTCATAGGGCATTTGTTGATCGGCTTGACCTTTGCGCTTCTATTGAACTCAGCAAAAAGCATGCAGTCCTTTTGGCGGGGGCTGCAGTTCATTCCCTGGCTATTCCCCCCCGCGGCTGTGTCAATCCTTTGGATCCTGATCTATCAGGATCAATTCGGGCTCTTGAATTCCCTGTTTCGCGACATCGGCCTCGCCAGCTGGGCATTTGACTGGCTTGGGCAACCGTCTTCGGCACTGGCGGCTGTGACGATCGCCAGTATTTGGAATTGGTATCCCTTCCTGACGCTGATCTTGTTGGCTGCTCTGCAGAACGTACCCGACGATCTCTATGAGGCGATGGACGTCGACGGAGGGAGCGCTTGGGACAAATTTCGACTTGTGACACTTCCCCATCTCGCTCCGGTGATGCTGACGGCCTGCTTGCTCGACTTCTTCTGGACGTTCCGGTTCTTCGACATGACGTGGATCATGACGAAGGGCGGTCCCGGGCGGTCTTCGGAGGTGCTTGCGACCTATCTCTACAAGCTGGCATTCCAGGAATATCGCTTCGATCGAGCTGCAGCTGTTGGTGGCCTCATTCTTCTGATGATGGCTGTTCTCACGGGGCTTTACCTGGTCGCTTACCGATATGTCGAAAATCTGTCGGGGCGCCAAAGAGCCGCGCCGCACGCGAGCTAGGTGAACACCTCCCACTCGCAAGACATTCAAATTGTGAAAGGAAACATCAAATGCGCATGAAAACGATGCTGATCGTTTTTTCTGGAAAAGGAGAGCAGATTGGCCATGCACAGGGATTCGTCTCGTCAGCGGCCGACGGCGTTATCGCAACGTCCGATATGGCAGGTATCGGTCAAGACGGCCAGCTCTCAAATCCCTGCGGGAAGGCGCGCTTCGAGACCGTAGTGATGGCAAGAAATGGCCGAACCGTAGAGGCTGGCCGGGTCTTTTTCCCCGAGATCGACAGCTACCTTGACGTGTTTACTCCAGAAACGGGCATGGTGCTCCCGGCGGACGAGGGAAAGGAGATCGGCTCGATCACCTGGCACATCAAGGAAGGCGGCGGCGAGTTCGAAGGCGCGACCGGCGTCGTAACCGGTAATTTTATAGGTTACCCGGACGGCACTTTCGTCGACCACCAAGTCTACCGTGTACTTTTGCCTTGAAAGCAGGGAGCCGGCCTCACCTTGATCAAAGTGCCTGCGCGGTAGTGACCAAGAAATGGATGAATCTGATCGGCTTGAGTGCCTTTATGGAAGGAACCGCTTGATATGAATACCGGATCCGTAACTGGGGTGAAGACGGACGCCATCGTGATTGGCGCAGGTCACAATGGGCTTGTTTGTGCAAATTATCTCGCAAGAGAAGGTCTTCGCGTCCTTGTTGTCGAGGCGCGCGACGTGATTGGCGGCGCCTGCGTCAGCGAGGAACTCGTCCCCGGCGGGACGTTCTCTTCCTGCTCCTACATCCAAATGATGCTGCGACGCGAAGTCGTCGAGGACCTGGAATTGAAGAAATTCGGTCTGGTCTCGGTCGCACCCGAGATGCTGGAGATGGGTCTGTGGGAAGATGGCGACCATGTGATGCTTTGGCGCGATATCGATCGCACGCTGAAGTCGATCGAAAAGCACAACACTCGCGACGGCGCAAATTTCATGCGCTTTGGAACCAGACTCAGGCGTTTTGGCGAGTTAACCGGCGCGCTTTTGATGAGTGATCCGCCTTCTGTCGAGGAACTTCGCGAGGTTTTCGAGCAGGCCGGCGAAACTGAACTGTTCAACGAGTTCGTCCTAATTTCTGCAGAGGATTTGCTTTCGCGATATTTCGAAAGCGACCGTCTTCGCGGCTTTATGATGTTCATGGGGATGGTTTCGACCTGGGGCGGCCCACGAACACCCGGGACGGCCTATGTCTACGGCTACCACGCTCAGGGCGAGTTCGAAGGCAATTATGGTCAGTACGGCCTTCCGCAAGGTGGAATGGGTATGATTTCGAATGCGCTTGCCAAGGGGCTTGAAGCGCACGGCGGTTCCGTCAGAACCGGCTCCCCCGTTCGCAAGGTAATCGTTCGAGAAGGCAAGGCAGTTGGTGTGGAACTGATGTCTGGCGAATTGATCGAGGCAGATCTGATCATTTCCAACGCAGATCCCAGGCGCTCGCTGGAAGGCTTTCTTGATGCAGGCGTTTTGTCTCCCCCGATTGAAAAGAAGGCATCGGAGATCGACGTTCGTGGCTCGATGGCCCGTATTCATCTTCTCGTCGACACGTTGCCCGATTATGTGGGTTTCGCGCCAGGCAAGACGGGACCGCAACACCAGGGTCTCGTCATCATGGGAGCGAGCCCAGCCCTTTACGAAAAGGCCTGGGAGGCACAAAAAAGGGGCAGCTTCCCGGACGATTTCGTGATCGAAGCACTGATACCTTCCGTTACACATCCCGGCTTGGTCGAAACGCCCGGACATCACACGATATCGCTCGGCGTGCAGCAATTACCATTTGATCTCGCAGAGGGCAACTGGGATAGTCGGAAAGACGAATGGGCCGACAAGGTTCTCGAGGTCTACTTCCGTTACGCGCCCAATCTTCGCGGCAGAATTCTTGGGCGTCATATCATCACGCCGCGCGATCTTGAGCAGGTCTACAATATCACCGGCGGCAACATATTCCATTCCTCGATGGTCGGCACCGAGAATAACTTTGACAAACGTCCGATCGAGGAAGCCGCACACTATCGCACGCCGGTGGAAGGATATTATCTCTGTGGTTCGGGCAGTCATCCTGGCGGCGGCGTCTCTGGTGCACCGGGACATAATGCTGCAAAACGCATCATAGCTGACAGCCAGGGGCGCTACGACGAGCGCCTTATCCGCGAGGATGCCGTCATGCGCAGCTCGACATTGGCAAATCTGGTGATGAGCACGAGCGTTGGTCGCAAGTTCGGTTATTCGGTTGCCCGAAGTTCGATTTTTCGAAAACTAACGGAGCGTATGAACAAGACGAAATAGCCGAAAAGCAAGTCAAACGATCAGGGCTTGATAATGCATTCCGATGAGGCTGGAAGGCTATTTCAATCAGAGATCAGATAGTCTCATTCTAGCGCAGCGATGCGGCCTGTGGGGCGGGCATCTTTCCGCCAGGATGAGAGGAGGTCGGCTCCACCCTGACGAAAATCTGCTCCGGCAGAATGCTTCAATCTGACCAGAAGAGGCTTTAGTCTAAAGCATGTCGCGCGAAAGTGTGCCGCGGTTTTGCGGCAACGACATGCGTGAAAACAAAGAGCTAAAGCGCGTCGCATGAATCAAGTTTGACGTGACGCGCTTTAGGACGCAGGACGCTTTCCGAAGCCGAACGTCTTGCGCAGGCTGCTGTCGACCGCGTTTGCCGGCATAAACCTGCGCAGCCGGCTTAGAAGCGTCGCCTGGCCGCCGGCCGGTTGACGCATTTTGTATGGGCCGTTGATTGCCGCCAATATCTTCTCCGCAACCTTTACAGGCGACGGCGCGGTTTTGATCTGGGCTTGTACCGCCTTGATGGTCGCGTCCGCCTGCGCTGCGTAGGCTCCCAAGGGCGCCTCGGTCTGTGCCGCGTTTACATCGAGCTTGGTGTTGGTGAAGGTCGGTTCAACCAGCACGACGCGCACGTTGAACTCGCGAACCTCATGATCCAGCGACTCCGACAGTCCTTCGAGCGCATGCTTGCTGCTGGCATATATTCCCATGAACGGTGCCGGCAGGAAGCCGAGGACCGAGCTGATATTGATGATGAGCCCGCTGCGAGCGGCGCGCATGGAGGGCAAGGCAGCGCGGATCATGCGCAAAGGGCCGAAAACATTGGCATCGAATACCGTTTGCGCTTCGGCAGGCGAGGTGTTTTCGACAGGGCCGACCAGCGAAACGCCGGCATTGTTGACCAGGATGTCGATCTTGCCCGCTTCGGACAAAACCCATTGAACAAAATTGGCGACCGAGGCGTCATCGGTCACGTCGACAGTTCCATAGCGCACGCCGGGAATGGCATTGACACGGCTAGGGTTGCGAACGCCGCCAAAGACCTGGAAGCCGTGTTGTGCGAGAAGGCGGGCTGACGCCTCGCCTATTCCGGAGGAGGCTCCGGTGATCACGACAACTCTGTTTGTAGACATGCATGCTCCTTGGCTTTTGGCGCGAGTGGTTGATGACGTGCTTCGATAGAAGGTCGGAACTTTTCACCCCGTCGCCAAAGGACAGCTTCTCAGAACCTTGACATCCAGGCACGTAAGATTTCGATCGACATCTATAATGGCTTTAGATTTCAATCGAAATATAAAATCAAGCACTTTTTGCTTTGCGGCGATTTTTTCCGATAATCGCGCCTCCAAAACGCGCCGGGGCATGGCGCCGAGCTCGAAGGCCCGCCGACATTACGGCGGGGAGCAGCATGAGCCTCAACGGCTTCAGGATTTCGGAGCGGCAGTCCCCGCTCGGTTTCGAGCGACCATTTCGTCATGGGTCAGGCTCGTGCCTGCCGCGAAGAATTCCTTGATCAGGGCGTCGCGATTATCGGCTGCGCGGGATCGATCCGCCGATTGCAGCGCTTCTTTCAGCTCATTTGCCACAAGCTCGGTGCAATAGGCGGGGGTGCCGGGCTGTTGACGCCAGGACGCTGCCAGCCCCCCAGCATCCAGCGCATCGAAACCGGTGGCCTCGACCAACCCTATGGCAATCGCCTTTGCTTCCGGAGCGTCGCCTGCAACCGGAATGGCGATGCGCCCATCCGTGCCGCCGGACCGCCCCTTCTCCGCCAGCGTCGCCGCCAGTACGGCGTTCCAAGCCTTGACGACGGGCCTGCCGATTTGCCCGCTCACCCAAACGCTTTCGGGCATGCCGCCGTCGACGTCGGCGATCGCACCGTCGCGAAACGGATAATAGTTTGACGTATCGATCACCACGACCTCTTCAGGCACGTTGTTGAAGAGCCCGCCAAGATCGCGATAGTTTGCGAATGGGATCGAAAGAACCATCACCTCGACGCCCCGGACGGCTTCCTCCTTCGAAACGGCGGCCGCTCCGATATCGCCGGCAAGATCGCGGATGGTGTCCGGCCCCTTCGAATTGGCAAGCTTGACCTCATGGCCGCCGGCGACGAGTTTTCTCGCCAGCGTCGCGCCGATATTTCCGGCGCCGATGATACCGATCTTCATGGGATGTCCTTTCTCTGATGTGGAAGGTAGCCCGGCTCAATTACGGCGCGGTCTGATGTGCCGAGCGCTGTCATGATGAAGCGGATTTGGGCGTGGACGCTGACTGCGGTGGCCTCCCCCTCGTGAACGCGCTGCTCAAGCAGAACCGGATGGAAGAACGGCAGGAAGGCGGTGATGATCCCGCGTGCGGCTTCGTCGGCGTCGTCGACTTTGAACTCGCCTGTCTGCAGACCCTCGCGGACAAGCGCCTTGAGGATTGCCAGGATGTCCTCATTATGGGCGTTGATGGTGGCCCAACTTCCATCCATGGCGGCGACGAGCAGCTCGTGCATGGGCCTGTCCTCCACCAGCCTTCTCCTGCTCTGCCGGTGAATGGCAGTCAAAAGATCCGCCAGCTTTTTGCTCGCCGGCCCATCCGTTCGCGCGATCGCCAGAGCGATTTCAGCAACCTCTTTGACCACAAGTCCGCAGACAGAACTGTTGATCGCCGTCCTCGAGGGAAAGAAGCGATAGATATTGGCACGGCTCATGCCGAGTTCGGCGGCGATGTCGGCGACCGACGTCTTATGATAGCCGATCCGCCGAAAATGCTTTTCCGCCACTTCGAGAATTCGCGTCCGCGACTGCTCAAGGTCACTTCCTATCGGATCCGCAAAAGTCATCGCCGCCTCCGGAGAACATCACTCGGCAGCCATTGCCGTCGGCAACTCAACCTCCTTCGATACCTCCACCTCCTTTGGTGGATTTTCATGGCTCTCGTTTTTCGTCGGCTTGATGCGGAACCAGATGGCGTAGAGAGCGGGAAGGAAGAGCAGGATCATCACCGTGCCGACCGCCGTTCCGCCGATCAGCGTGTAGGCCATCGACCCCCAGAACACCGAGTGAGTGAGAGGAATGAAGGCAAGCACGGCGGCAAGGGCGGTCAGAATGACCGGACGCGTCCGCTGCACCGTCGCCTCGATGACGGCATGATAATCGTCGAGACCGGCCGACTTATTGTCCTTGATCTGTTCGGTCAGGATCAGGGTGTTGCGCATCAGGATTCCGGCCAGCCCGATCAATCCGAGAATGGCATTGAAGCCGAAGGGCTTGTCGAAGAGCAGCAGAACCGGCACTGCCCCGGCAAGACCGAGCGGCCCGGTCAGCATGACCATGGTCATCGTCGACAGGCTGCGGACCTGCAGCACGATAACGATCAGCATGGCGGCGATCATCAGTGGGAAGATTTTCACCAGGGCGTCGTTGGCCTTGGTTGATTCCTCGATGTTGCCGCCCATCTCGATCCGATATCCCACGGGCAGCGAGGCAATCAGCGGCTGAAGCGCCTTCATGACCTGCTCCGAGACCTCAGGCGGCTGCGACGCCTCGCTGATATCGGAGCGGATGGTGATGACAGGCGTGCGGTCGCGGCGTTTCAGGATCGGTTCTTCAAACCGGATTTCGGAGTGGCCGATCTGATCGAGCGGAACCTGTCGCCCATCGCGGCTCATCAGCGAGAAGTCTGCCAATCTGGACGGATCGAGCCGGTTGCCGCCGGCACTTCGGGCAACGACAGGCACGTTGCGGATATTCTCGCGAACCTCGGTGATCGGAATTCCGCTCAGCAGCAATTGCAGCTGCTGGGCTGCCTCGGCCGGCGACAGGCCGATCAGGTTCAGCCGATCCTGGTCGGGAACGAAGCGCAGCACCGGCGTGCGGTTGCCCCAATCGCGGTTTGCCTGGCGCACGTCCGGCACGCTCTTCATGATATCGAGGGCTTTGTCGGAGATCTGGTACAGTTGCTCGGGATCCGGGCCGGTGATCCGGAATTCGACCGGAAACGGCGTGTAAGGACCGAAGACCAGCTGCGTGACGCGGACATAGGCTTCGGGGGCGAGCCCATCCGAAACGGCGGCGCGCAGCCGAAGCTTCAAGTCCTCGCGTGTGTGAGCGTCAGGGGTCAGCACGACGATCTTGGCGAAAGACGGGTCCGGCAATTCCGGCGCCATGGCAAAGAAGAAGCGGGGAGCGCCCTGGCCGACATAGCTGGTGACGGTCTTTGCCTCCGGCTGCTTCTGCAGCCAGTTTTCGAGCTTCTCAACCGTTGCCGTCGTCGTCTCGATGCTGGTGCCTTCGGGCATGCGGACTTCGACGAGGACTTCGGGACGGTCCGAGGTCGGGAAGAACTGCTTTTTCACCGATCCCATTCCAACGACGGAGGCCCCCATGGCGATGGCGACCACCGCACAGGTGAGGAACTTGTGGCGCACGGTGAACTCGATCAGCCGCCGCAGGCGCCGGTAGTTCGGGGTGTTGTAGATGGCGTGATGGCCACCTTCGACCGGCTTGATCGCCGGCAGCATCTTGACGCCGAGATAGGGCGTGAAGATCACCGCGACAATCCAGGAGACGATCAGGGCAAAGCCGACGACCCAGAAGATGTTGCCGGCATATTCGCCGGCGGTCGACCGGGCAAAGCCGACCGGCATCAGCCCGATGATCGTCACCAGCGTGCCCGACAGCATCGGCGCTGCGGTATGGCTCCAGGCATAGGCTGCCGCCTTGATGCGGTCCATCCCCTCTTCCATCTTCACCACCATCACCTCGATGGCGATGATGGCGTCGTCGACCAGGAGGCCGAGCGCCAGGATGAGCGCACCAAGGGTGATGCGATCGAAGAACCGGCCGGTTTCCAGCATGATGAGGAAGACGACGGCAAGGGTGAGCGGGACGGCCAGAGCGACGACGATCCCGACACGCCAGCCGAGGCTGACAAGGCTGACGAACAGTACGACGCCGAGCGCCATGGCGAATTTCAGCATGAACTCGCCCACGGCTTCGTCGATGTTGACGGCCTGGTCGCTGACCTTTTCGAGCGTCATGCCGAGCGGCAAGGTCTTTGCGATCGCGGCGGATCTTTCTTCCAGCGCCTTGCCGAGTTCCAGACCGTTCCAGCCCTGTTGCATCACCGCCGCCAGCATGATCGCGGGCTCGCCGTCATGGCGAATGAGATAGGTGGCCGGATCTTGATAACCGCGCCGCACGTCGGCGAAATCCGAAAGCTTCAAGGTGCGCCCGGCCGCAGCGATCGGCGTGTCTGATATCGCCTGGATACTGTCATAGGCGCCATCGAAGCGAATGAACACCTGGGGGCCGCGCGTATCGATCGATCCGGCCGGCGTCACGGTATTCTGCCGCTGCAAGGCGGCCGCGATGTCCTGAGCCGAAATGCCGAGAGTGGCGAGCTTGGCATAGGAGAATTCGACGAAGATCTGTTCGGGCTGCTCTCCGAGGATGTTGATCTTCTTCACTCCCGGCACATGCAGGAGATCCTGGCGGATCACCTCGGCCTGGCGCACAAGCTCGCGCATCGGCATGCCCTTGGCCTTCAGCGCATAAAGCCCGAAGCTGACATCGGAATACTCGTCGTTGACAAAGGGACCGAGCACGCCCCTCGGCAGGTTGCGGGCCTCGTCTCCAAGCTTCTTTCGGGCCTGATAGAATTCCTCCTCGACATCAGTGGCCGGAGTGCTGTCCTTCAGCGTGACGGTCAAAAAGGCGTAGCCCGGCCGCGTTGTCGTCTCGACACGATCGTACCAGGTCAGCTCCTGGAGGCGTTTTTCCAGCGGCTCGGCGACCAGATCCTGCATTTCGCGCGCTGTCGCGCCTGGCCACACGGCTGTCACGGTCAGGGTCTTGATGGTGAAGGACGGGTCCTCGGCGCGCCCGAGCTTGACGAATGAATAGGCGCCAGCGGCGGCCAGCAGAACGATGAAGAACAGCGTGACGGCCCGCTCGCGAACGGCGAGCGCGGAAAGATTGAAATTCATCAGTTTGCCGCCTCTGCCTGTTCCGCCTTGGTGCGCACGCTGGCGCCGTCCTGCAGCAGATGGGCTCCGAGAGCGACGACCGGCTCGCCTGCATTGACGCTGGAAACCACCGCGACCTCCTCACCCATCTGTTCAATTTTTACCTGCCGGAAGCGGACGGTCGACGATGTCTCGTCGAAGACCCAGACGCCGGTGCGGCTGCCGTCGTCCAATACGGCGCCGACCGGCACCGCGGCATGCGATTGGCCGCTGTTGTTGGAGATCCTGATCGTCACTGTCGCGCCCAGCGGGGCCGACGCTGCGGCGCCATCCAGGACCCAGCGCGCCTCATAGGTGCGGGTTTGCGGATCGGCTGCGTCGGAGATCTGCCGAAGCCGCGCCTTGTCCTGCCGGCTTTCACTCCCATAGACACTGGCATCGGCGATGTCGCCGATCTCAGGCCTGAGGAATTCCGGAAGCCAGACCAGCGCTTCACGCGGACCGGCCTGTGCGAGCCGGACCACGGTTTGTCCCGCCGTCACGACTTGCCCCGGCTCGCCCAGCGTTTCGACGACCGTTCCATCAGTATCGGCAACCAGGACGGAATAGGCGGTCTCGTTTTCCGCGACCTTGGCGTCCGCTTCGGCCGCGGCAAGCTGCGCGGTGGCGGTGTCAAGCGCTGCCTTTGCCTGCTCGTAGCGCTGCGGCGTCGCGGCCAGTCCGTTTTTCACCAAAGCGGCATAGCGTCTCTCGTCTGCCTGCGCTTGGGTCAGCACGGCCTCAGCCGCAGCGACCGCATTTCGTTTCGCCGTGAGGGCGAGACGCAGATCGGTTTCGTCGATGCGCATCAGCGGCTGACCCGCCTTGACCTGCACGCCAACGTCCACATAACGCTGCATAATCTTGCCCGGCACACGAAAACCAAGATTGCTTTGCACCCGAGCGGCGATGGTGCCGGTGAAGCTGCGCTCGGCCGTCTCCGGCTTCATTGCCTCCACCAGCTTGACGAATGGCGGTGCGGTTCGGGGATCGGCGGCTTGCGCGCTTCCTTTCGAGGGCGCCCCGACAAAGACGAATGCCGTGGCGCCGGCAGCTGCCAGCAGGCCGAACGAGGCGAGGAGGATTTTGCGGTTCATGTCAGTAAGCCTTCTTGACGGGCGCAGCGATTAAATTAGATTGCGATCTAACTCTAAAACTGCTATAGATGTCAAATGAAATCTAATTGGAGATCGCAATGAGAGTCAGTCGCGCTCAGGCCGAGGCCAATCGTGAGACGGTAATCAATGTCGCAAGCCGGCTTTTCCGGGAGCATGGCTTCGACGGCATCGGGCTGAAGGATCTGATGAAAGGAGCCGGCCTCACCCAAGGCGGATTCTACAAGCAGTTCGAATCGAAGGATGATCTTGTGGCGCTGGCGTCCGGGCGGGCGATGGAAAGTGCCGTCCGCAGATGGTCGAGGGTTGCCGCCGGAAGCGCCGAACCGCTTGAAGCGGTTGTCGGCATGTATCTGTCGACCGGGCACCAGGAAGAGAAAGGTGATGGCTGCCCCTTGGCCGCACTCGGCTCCGATGCGGCACGCCAGAGTGAAGAGGTGCGAGTTCCGTTCCAAAATGGCATCGAGGCGCATCTTCAGATTCTCGACGAATTGATCCCGGCATCGGACGGCGCGAAACCCTATGACAAAGCCATGGTCGTCCTGTCCCTCATGGTGGGTGCCGTAACCATCTCTCGCATCATGACCGATCAGGGCATGTCGGAGCGACTGCTGGAAGCGGCGGCTGATGCCGTCAAGCGCATCGCGGGCGACACAGCGGAGGAATAAGATCCCGGCTCTGCACCGTCATCGCCGAAAACGAAGCGCAGGCGAATGGCCTCACCGCTCCTCACCCGCGAATTCAGAGGCCCTCATGGTCCATAACGCCGCACGCACTCCACGATGGGCCGGCGCAGACTTCAACGGAATGTTGGAGACATTCCTCGGACCTGCCCACTTCGACGCATCGCCGGTTCATAGCGCGAAAGGCTTTCGTTGGTCGGCGGATGCACGGACTCACGGTGCGGTGACGGTTGCCGATCTCGCATGCAATGGAGAGTGGAACCTTTCGGCCACCGCAGAGACGCCGGAATGGCTCACCATTCACGTGCCGCGCGAGGGTTTCTCCGGCATGACGCGACGGCAGATCACGACAACAGCGTCGCCGGGCCAGATGCTGCTTGGCCAAAGCCACGAGGCGGATCAGTTCCTCGTGCGGGGAGCGCTGCATCAATCGCAAAAACTCTTTCTCGATTGGGAGCAGATTCGCCGGACCTTCGGGCAGTTGTTCGAAGCCCCGCTTGTCGGATCGCTGGACCTGTCACCCGTCGTTGATGGATCAACTCCCTCAGGACATCTCGTCAAGAAGCTCGTCGAGACGATGATCTCCGGCATGCTCGGAGACGGCATCTTGCTGCAGTCGCCGATAGCGATGAGCAACCTCCCCCAGGCGCTCGCAGAATTGCTGATCAGATCGGTGCCGCATCGCTACTCTCAGCATCTGGAGCAGGCAGCATTTACACCCGCTCCCCGGCACATTCGCCGGGCTATCGATTTCATGCACGCCAATATTGCCGAGCCGATCACCATCGCAATGATCGCTCAATCCGCCAACGTCTCGGTTCGTTCCCTGGAAACCGGCTTCCGGACGTTCAAAGGGGCGACACCTGGCAGTTACCTCAGAACTCTAAGGCTACGGGCCGCCAGAAAAGACCTTCTGGACCGGTCGAACTTGCAGAGCATCAGGGATATCTGCCTGAGATGGGGCTTCGTCCAGGCCGGCCGCTTTTCTGCACTATACCGTTCGGTTTACGGGGAAAGTCCTCGGGAAACCCGCAGGCGAAAATCGGAAGTCGTCTCACCTCGGTAGACGGCAGCCTTTTGGCTCTCCAGAGATAGCTTATGACATCTGCCGCGTTAATCCGAAGCCAGCTGAGCCGACGTCCTCCAGCCGGCATAGCCGCCGGGTCACGGGCGGCAGCGCAGATGCCGCCAAAGTTTTGAGGAAATGCACATCGGATGGGCTTGCCACGACGCAAAAGACTTATATAGTCAAGAAATAAATATTCCGTACAGGAAATAAGAGGGAACGAAAATGGCTCTATCATGGCGTTTCTCCACCTTGGCGGATCGGCACCGCGCTCTTGGCTCGAAGCTTGAGGACTGGAGCGGCATGGGGACCGCCTGGACCTATGACAAGGACATGTCGGAAGAACATGTCGCCGTCCGCACCAAGGCCGGCCTCATGGATGTTTCCGGCCTGAAGAAGGTGCATCTGGTCGGCCCGCACGCCATCGCCGTGCTCGATTACATCACCACCCGCGACATGACGAAGATCTATCCCGGCCGCTCGGTCTATGCGGCCATGCTGAACGACCGCGGCCATTTCACCGACGATTGCATCGTCTACCGCACCGGCCCGAACTCCTGGATGCTGGTGCATGGCTCCGGCTCCGGCCACGAGGAAGTGGTCAGGCAGGCGGCAGGCCGCAATTGCGCCGTGCTCTTCGACGACGATCTGCACGACCTGTCGCTGCAGGGTCCGCTCGCCGTCGACTATCTCGCCAAATATGTGCCCGGCATCCGCGATCTCAAATATTTCCACCACATGCAGACGACGCTGTTCGGCGCGCCGGTGATGATCTCGCGCACCGGCTATACCGGCGAACGCGGCTACGAGATCTTCGTGCGCGGCCAGGATGCCGTCATGGTCTGGGACCGGATCGTCGAGGAGGGCAGGGACATGGGGATCATCCCCTGCTGTTTCTCCGTGCTCGACATGCTGCGCGTCGAAAGCTATCTGCTCTTCTATCCCTACGACAATTCGCAGATGTATCCCTTCGCCGATCAGCCGCCCGGCGACAGCCTCTGGGAACTCGGCCTCGACTTCACCGTCAGCCCCGGCAAGACCGGCTTTCGTGGCGCCGAGGAACATGCCCGCCTGAAAGGCAAGGAACGCTTCAAGATCTTCGGCATGCTGATCGATGCCGACGGACCGGCCGATCTCGGCGACGAGGTCTTTGCCGACGACAGAAAGGTCGGCGTCATTACCTGCCCGAGCTATTCGTCGCTGACGAAGAAATCCATGGCGATCGCCCGCCTGGACGTTGACAAGGCGGTGCATGGGACGAAACTCGACGTCCGCGGCAAGACCGTGCAGGCAAGCGCCACCGCCCATACGCTTCCCTTCGACGATCCGGAGAAGAAGAAGAGGACTGCCGTAGGTTAAGGAGCACGCGAATGCTCGTTGCAGGCATCAAGAGCCGACCGGTCTACAAGGGCCTCATCATCCAGCCGCGTGCCCGGCGGCACATTTTCGCACTCGAAGGGGAGGGCGCTCAGGCTCTCCTCGATCAACGCCCGGCGCTGGACGAAACGATCCTTTCCCGCAGCGAAATCCTCTATGTCGCCCGCGGTTCGCAAGGCACCGGCCTGGACGAGGCACTGCGCCACCTCGGCGCCGACATGTTCTTCACCGCCCCGACGATCGCGACATTGCTCTTCCGGTTGAAGGGATCGCTGGCTACCGCCCATATGGGCACACGGCTTTATATATCGGGGACCGAAGGCTTCATCGGCCAGGCGATGCTGCTGGCGCTCGACTACGGCATGGACCACGCCTCCGTCATCACCGAGCACCGCGGGTCGCTCGCCAGGCGCGTGCAATGCGTCCATTGCAAGGGCATCACCGACGACGTCACCGCCAGCCCCTTTTCCTGCAGCCATTGCGGGCTGACGCTTCTGGTGCGCGATCATTATTCGCGCCGGCTCGCCGCCTTCCAGGGCGTCAATATCGACGCCGAGGAACCCGGCAGCGCGCCCGACCCCGAGGAGTTGTTCCTTTGAGCGGCGGCACTGAAATTCCCGTCCGCGTGGCGCGGATCACCCCGATCGCCGAACGCGTCAAACGTTTCCGCTTCGAACGTCTGGACGGCAAGCCGATGCCTTATTTTTCCGGCGGCGCGCATATTATCGTCTCGATGAACGATGGCGGCCATGTCAGACGCAACGCCTATTCGCTGATGTCGCCGCCGCATGATTGCGCAGCCTATGAGATCAGCGTGCTGCACGTCGAGGAGTCGCGCGGCGGCTCCACCTTCATGCATGAGAACGTGCGGGAAGGCGACGAGCTGAGGGTCAGCTATCCCGTCAACCTCTTCCAGCCGGACTGGCGCGGGCGCAAGCATCTTCTGATCGCCGGCGGCATTGGCATTACGCCCTTCATCGCGATGATGGAGCAGTTTTCCCGCGAAGGCGCCGCCTTCGAGCTGCATTATGCCATCCGCGCGCGCGACCGCGGCGCCTATTGGCGGGAGCTTCTGGAGCGCTACGGCCCGCATCGCATCAAGATCTATTGCGACGCTGAAGGCAGCACCATCCCGTTGACGCGTCTGCTCGACGGCCAGCCGCTCGGCACGCATCTTTATGTCTGCGGGCCCTCCGGCATGATCGATGGCGTGCTCAAGGCGGGGCTGGAGGCCGGCTGGCCGGAGCAGAACCTACATTCGGAACGGTTCCTGTCGTCGCTGCCCGGCAAGCCCTTCACGATGGAGCTGATCCGCTCCGGCAAGACGGTGAAGGTCGGCCATCACGAAAGTATGCTCGAGGCAATCGAAGCGGCGGGTATCGACGCGCCCTTCCTCTGTCGCGGCGGCGCCTGCGGTCAATGCGAAACTGGTGTCGTCACCTGCGACGGCAAGCTGCTGCACAATGACGTCTATCTGACAAGTGAAGAAAAGGCATCCGGGCGGAAGGTGATGATCTGCGTTTCCCGCTTCGAGGGGAACATTCTGCATCTCGATCTTTGACGGCACCGGAAAAAGCGAAAAAAGGAGACCGGACATGGCAATCGCTTTCAAGCAGGAAACATTCCGGGACGATTTCAGCTACCGCAACAGCCCCGGGAACATCCGCCGCTTCCCGTTTCCCTTCGACCGCGACGAATATATGTATTCCGTCAACATGGAGCCGCATGTGCGCGGCCGGGCCGGCACCGTCTTCGAAAACCTGATCGACGTCGACGAACACTATGTCGCCGAGATGCACGACAGGGCACTTGTTTTAAAAGAGGATCCGCTGCGCTATCAGGCCCTGCCGCACATGATGAGCGCGCAATGGGACACGCTGGAACTGCTGATGGAAGAGCAGGCGGCGGGTAACCCCGAGCATTTCACGCTGATCCGCAACGGCGACCAGTGGCGCTGGATCAATCGGCCGCTCGGCATCGACGACAGCTTCACCTTCGGCGACGCTTCGACGCTGCCCTATGAGCCGTTCGAATACATTACTCGTCAGGCCCAGGGCGATTTCTGCATCGTCGACCAACGCGACGGCAATCTGTGGATGGATGCCGGCATGGTGACGACGCAGGCCGACTGGTCGCTCGATTTCGATATCGGCATGAATTTCATGGAATGGCACGGACCGGTGCCGCTCGCCCACCAGATCGGCGTCTTCGACCGGGCACTGAAATTCCTGCTGAACCTGCAGCAGGGCAAGCCGACACGACGCTTCAACTGGACGATGACGATCAATCCGCGGCTCGACACCAGCCCTGAGAATTATCATAAATGGGGCCCTGACCGCACGACGGTGACATCAGACAATGTCGGCGAGAAGGTGCATTTGCGCGTCGAGCTGCAGAGCCTCTGGCGCCTGCCGCGCTCCAACGCCATCCTCTTCGTCATCCGCTGCTATCTCATGAACATGGACGAGCTCGTCACCGTGCCGAAATGGGCGCGGCGCTTCCCGCGCGTGCTGAAGACGCTGCCGCCGGAGCTCATTGACTACAAGGGCCTCACCCGCTTCCGCGAGACCACGATCGACTGGCTTTCCAAATACGACGATGGGGCGCCGACCAGCCCCGGCATCTATCCGGACTGAGGCGCGGGGGATGCGCAGCCGTGCGTCTTCTCACACGCCCGAACCAAGCAATGACATATAATCAAGAGGGGAATGCTTCATGACAAGAGTAGCCGTCATCGGTGCCGGTCCTTCCGGGCTGGCGCAGCTGCGTGCCTTTCAATCGGCAGCCCAGAAGGGCGCCGAGATCCCGGAGATCGTGTGCTTCGAAAAGCAGTCGGACTGGGGCGGGCTCTGGAACTATACCTGGCGCACCGGCCTCGACGAATATGGCGAACCGGTGCACGGCAGCATGTATCGTTACCTCTGGTCGAACGGGCCGAAGGAATGCCTCGAATTCGCCGACTATTCCTTCGAGGAGCATTTCGGCAAGCCGATCGCCTCCTATCCGCCGCGCGCAGTGCTCTGGGATTACATCAAGGGCCGCGTCGAGAAAGCGAATGTTCGCCACTGGGTGCGCTTCAGCACGCCGGTGCGCATGGTCCGCTTCGACGAGGCAACGAAGAAATTCACCGTGACGGCGCATAATCGCGTCGAGGATCGGATGTATGACGAGGAGTTCGACTATGTCGTCGTGGCATCAGGTCACTTCTCGACGCCGAACGTGCCCTATTTCGAGGGCGTGAAGACGTTCAACGGCCGTGTCCTGCACGCCCATGATTTCCGCGACGCGGTCGAGTTCAAGGGCAAGGACATACTGATCGTCGGCCGAAGCTATTCGGCCGAAGACATCGGCTCGCAGTGCTGGAAATACGGCGCAAAATCGGTGACGACGAGCTACCGGTCGAAGCCAATGGGCTTCAAATGGCCTGAAAATTTCGAGGAGAGGCCACTTCTGACCCGGCTCGAGAACCGCACGGCACATTTCCTCGACGGCTCGACCAAGGAGGTCGACGCGCTGATCCTCTGCACCGGATATCAGCACCATTTCCCCTTCCTGCCCGACGATCTCCGGCTGAAAACCGCCAACCGCCTCTGGGCGGACAGCCTCTACAAGGGGGTGATCTTCGATAAAAACCCGCAGCTCTTCTATATCGGCATGCAGGACCAGTTCTATACTTTCAACATGTTCGACGTGCAGGCCTGGTGGGCCCGCGACGTGATGATGGGCCGCATCACCCTGCCGCCGGAAGAGGAGCTGAAAGCCAATTTCGACATGTGGCGCGCTCGCGAAGAGACGCTCGAGGATGCCGAGCAGATGATCTGGTATCAGGGCGACTATGTGAAGGAACTGCTCGCCGAAACCGATTATCCCTCCTTCGACATCGAAGGCACCAACCGGACCTTCATGGAGTGGGAACATCACAAGGCGGACAATATCATGGGCTTCCGCGACCACGCCTATCGGTCGCTGATGACCGGCAACATGTCGCCGAAGCACCACACGCCCTGGGTCGAGGCGCTCGACGATTCCAAGGAGGAATATCTGCGCAACTGACGAGATTGAGATCGCCGGAGGAGGTGTCGCGCTCTTCCGGCGCTTTGGGCAGCAATCAATCCATTCGCAACCTTCTCTTCTCATGTGGTCTTCATGGATTTTCAAACGAGCATTCTCGGACGCATGAGCGGTTTTCTCTATCGCTGCCGTGCCGATGAAAACTACACGATGCTTGAGATGACCGACGGCATCGAGCGCATCTTCGGTTATCCCGCTGACGAAATCATCGGCAACCGCACGCGAACCTTCACCTCGATCATGTACGAGGAAGATGTGCCTTTGATGGATGAAATCGTCGGCCGGGCGCTGGAGAAGCGCGTGGACTGGACGATGGAATACCGTATCCGCCATGCGATGGGCCATCTCATCTGGGTGACCGAGACCGGCGGCGGCATCTGGGATCAGAAGGGCGAGCTTCTCTACCTCGAAGGGAGCATCATCAACATCGAATCGCTCTATCAGCGAATCGACGAACGAACAGCCGACATGCGCGTCACCGCTTCGAAGACCAACGAGATCCTGCAGTCGCTGCGCTACCTGAAGCTGCTTGCCGTCAATGCCGGCATCGAGGCTGCCCGCGCCGGCACCGCCGGATCGGGCTTTGCCGTGCTTGCCGCCGAGATGCGCACGCTTGCCAACTCCTCCGAAGAGGCCGCCCGCGCCATTTCCGAGGCGCAACGCAAGGCCGAAGGCTGAGCGTTTCCGCGGGCAAGGAAATATTTACGGCTCAGGTCGAAATCCGGGTTGTTAACCCTCCTGCGTCAACTGACATTATAAAACATTTTCAATGGCTTGCTGCAATTGTTCGGCTGGAAAATCTCATGTCATTATGGGGAATATTAAGGCCGCGTTAACTTTTTGTTAACCATAGCCGCGCTAGACATGGTCAACGATTTCTTCACATAGATGACCAAAGTGCTAACAGACGCTCGCTCTATCCGCATCAAGGGCCGCTCTTTCCTGGCGGTCATGCTGTCCCCGGATCTTCCCATCGATGATTGGTTGATCCGGCTCGACGATCTGGCTGCGCGTTCGGCCGGCTTTTTCCTCGGACGGCCCGTCGTGCTCGATCTCACGGATCTGCAGATCGACCGGCAGCAGCTGAAGGATCTCATTGCCGAGCTTGCCAAGCGCAATGTCAGCATCATGGGTATCGAGGGCGCCCGGCCTTCGATCCTCGGCGCGGGCATGCCTCCGGCGCTCAAAGGCGGCCGGTCCGTTTCCGATATCGAGGTTCCCGCCAAGGAGAGCGTCGATGCGCCGGTCAAAGCGGCTGCGGCCGTGGCCGAGACGCGTCCGGCAACGCAATCGATCGTCATTCGCGAGCCGGTGCGCTCCGGGCAATCGGTGATTTTCCCGGAAGGCGACGTCACCATCGTCGGATCTGTCGCCTCGGGCGCGGAAGTCATCGCCGGCGGGTCGGTGCATATCTATGGGGCGCTGCGTGGCCGGGCCATGGCGGGATCGATCGGCAACGCATCGGCGCGGATCTTTTGCCGCAAGCTCGAGGCCGAGCTGGTGGCAATCGACGGCATTTACAAAATGGCGGAAGACATGGCCGCCGATCTTCGCGGACAGGCTGTTCAGCTCTGGCTCGAAGACGATGCGATCATGGCTGAGAAACTGACCTGACGACAGCGCCGCGCGTCTTTGAGAAACGCGCGAAGGACGCTGGAACACTTCGAATTACTGCGGCACGGCAAAGGAGAGAGACATGGGGAAAGTGATCGTCGTCACGTCAGGCAAGGGCGGGGTCGGCAAGACGACCTCGACCGCCGCATTGGGAGCGGCGCTGGCGCAACGCAATGAAAAAGTCGTCGTCGTCGATTTCGACGTCGGCCTGCGCAATCTCGACCTCGTCATGGGCGCCGAGCGCCGGGTCGTCTACGACCTGATCAATGTCATCCAGGGCGACGCCAAGCTCACCCAGGCGCTGATCCGCGACAAGCGGCTGGAAACGCTGTTCCTGCTGCCGGCCTCGCAGACGCGCGACAAGGACAATCTGACGGCCGAGGGCGTCGAACGCGTCATCAACGACCTGAAGCGCTATTTCGACTGGATCATCTGCGACAGCCCCGCCGGCATCGAGCGCGGCGCAACGCTTGCCATGCGCCATGCCGATGTCGCCGTCGTCGTCACCAACCCGGAAGTTTCGTCGGTGCGCGATTCCGATCGCATCATCGGCCTGCTGGATGCCAAGACCGCCAAGGCCGAACGCGGCGAGCGGATGGAAAAGCACCTGCTGTTGACCCGCTACGACGCCAACCGCGCCGAGCGCGGCGACATGCTGAAGGTCGACGACGTGCTGGAAATCCTGTCCATCCCGCTGCTCGGCATCGTGCCCGAAAGCATGGACGTCCTGCGCGCCTCCAACATCGGCGCGCCGGTCACGCTGGCCGAAAGCCGCAGCCCGGCCGCCATGGCCTATTTCGATGCCGCCCGCCGGCTCGCCGGCGAGACGCTGCCGATGGCGATCCCCGAGGAAAAACGCAATATTTTCGGCAAGATCTTCGGACGGAGGGCAGCATGAATATTTTCCGTCTCTTCAATAAGCAGAGAACCGCACCGGCCGCCCGCGAACGCCTGCAGGTGCTTCTTGCCCATGAGCGCTCTTCGGCAGGCTCAGACCTCGTCACCCTGCTGCGCGAGGAAATCCTTGCGGTGATCGCAAAGCATGTCGAGCTCGATCATGACAAGGTGCAGGTGACGATCGATCGCAACGAGTACGTCTCGACGCTCGAGATCGATGTCGAAATCCCGCTGAACGCAGCCGTGCAGGCCGCCTGAAACAGAGCGCCGCCCGTTGCGACAACAGGCGGCGCCGGAACTTACGACTTTCTGGCTTTTCGGTTGGCGTAACGCAGGTCGCGTGCGGCCTTCCGGGCGGCTTCATCGGCAATGACGCGAGCGATCCGGTCTTTCTCGGCCGCTTCGCGCGCCTCGATGTCGGCACGTGCGGCTGCCTCTGCGGCCGCCTGCCGTTCTGCTTCGGCGGCTTGAGCCTGTGCGCGCTGCTCGAGCTTGAGCCGTTCCCGCTCGGCGCGGCGTTCTTCCCTGGCCGCGGCGACGGCCTGACGCTCCGCCTGCTTGGCGAGCCGGGTCGGCTCAGCCTTATCCTTGGCCTCGCGATACGCATTGAGCAGAGCAGCCTTGGCTTCGGCAGCGGCGCTGCGACGATCGGAGAGCTCGTTGTTTCTGGCGTTTTTCAATTCTGTTTCCTGACTGTTTGACTTTGACCCTGAAGCATGGTGTCGAAAAGCGCGAGCGGTTTTCGGCCAACATCTGCTTCATTTTGCGACCTGGATTCGGATGATTTTATGCCGATCCGGGCTTAAAATCATCCGAATCTAAAGCGCGTCGCGATCTTTCGGATTCGCTTGCTTTCAGCTCTTTATTTCATGTGCGTCGTTATCGCAAACCGCTGCGCAATTTTTGCGCCGCGGGCAGACGACAGCTCCACGTCTCGAAAGCATATTCTATGAGCGCGGCCGCGTCTTCTGCGGATCATAATGCGATAGCGGCACGATTGTCGCCGGCAGGCGCTTCTGGTGGCCGTCGAGCTTGCCGATTTCGACCTCGGTGCCGGAGTTCGCATGCATCACGTCGATACGGGCGAGCGCGATCGTCTTGCCGAGAACAGGCGAGCGGGTGGCGCTGGTGACGACGCCGATCTGGGCTCGGCCGATATGGATGCAATCGCCATGGCCGACGGCCTCGTTGGCCTTGATGTCGAGGCCGACGAGCAGATGGCGCGGATGCTCCTTGCGCCGGATCAGCGCTTCGCGGCCGATGAAATCGTCCTGCTTGGATTTCAGCGGCACGGTGAAGCCGATGCCGGCCTCGAACGGGTCCGTCTGGTCGGTGAATTCGTGATGGGCAAAAATCAGGCCCGCCTCGATGCGGACCATGTCGAGCGCTTCCAGCCCCATCGGCTTCAACCCGTGCGGCTGCCCAGCCTCCCAGACCGCGTCGAACACCGCCAGCGCATCCTTCGGATGACAGAAGATTTCGTAACCGAGTTCGCCGGTATAACCCGTGCGCGAGACGACGACGGGAGCGCCCTCGAAGCCACCGATGCGGCCGATGGTGAAGCGGAACCATTCGAGCTCGCCGATATCGGGCTGGCGCGGCGCCGTCCAGATGATCTCCTTCAGGATATCGCGGCTCTTCGGGCCCTGCAGGGCGATATTGTGCATCTGATCGGTCGACGAGCGAACCCAGGCCTTGAAGCCCTTCTTCTCGGCCTGCTGACGCAGCCACAGGCCACTGAAGTCATCGCCGCCGATCCAGCGAAAGTTCTGGTCGCCGAGCCGGAAGAGCGTGCCATCGTCGATCATGCCGCCGTTTTCGTAACACATGGCGGAATAGACGACCTGGCCGGTCGACAGTTTGCGGACGTCGCGTGTCAGGCAATATTGCAAGAGCTGCTCGGCATCCGGCCCCGTCACCTCGAATTTCCGCAAGGGCGAGAGGTCGATGACGGCGGCGCGCTCGCGGCAGGCCCAATACTCCTCCACCGGCCCTTCGGCGGAAAAGCGGTTCGGCAGCCAGTAGCCGCGATATTCACCGTAGTCCCGCGTTAACGCGGAGAGGCGGGGATGGAATGCGGTTTCGCGCGTCAGTTCGGCGTCGGCATCTGGGGTCATGCGATAGGCCACCGCTCGTGAGAATTTCTCTTTTCCGGAAAAGGTGCGGACGTGGATATCCGTCGGATCCCAGCCGTTCGCCGCGTCGATATCGTCGGGGCAAGACGAGGAGACGCAGACGAGATCGGTCAGCGCCCGCATCAGCACGTAATCGCCGGGGCGCGACCAGGGCTCGTCGAGATAGAGCTGGTTGTTGTGATCGATATTGGTGTTGTAGAAATAGTTCAGCGCTTCCCAGCCCTTGCGGCCGGCAATGCCGTAAGGCGCCAGCGCGGCGTTGAAATTGTCCGTGCAGTTGACATGGCCGGGATAGCCCATGTCGTCGTAATAGCGCGAATTGCAGGCGGTCGCGAAAGCGTCGTGGCGCCCGACAGTATCCTGGACGATCTCGACCAGCGGCTCGAAGTCGCGGTCGAAGGCCTTGGAAGGCAAGCCCGGCATCGGATAGCTGCGACCGAGCAGCGTGCGGGTGACCGTCGAATCCAGCGCCAGATCGAGGCCCTTGTCGACCTTGCGGGCGGCGAAAGCCTGGAAATCGGTGCACTGGCGTCCGTAAACGTCGATGATCTGGATGAATTCGCCGGCGCGAACGAAATAGGCGGCGGCAGTCGCCGCCCGGATGCGGATATCCTCGATGGGATCGGCGGCCGGTTCCGGCAGGGCGGAGGCATAATCGCGGATCAGCAGGCTGCGCTTGATCCTGACCTCGATCGGCGTCGCCGTATCCTGCGACTCCGGCGACATGGCGCCGGTCGGTGCTGCGACGATCAGCAGGCCCTTCATGGTAGCAGTGAAATCCGCCCGGCTGCCCGGGCTCGATCCCGCCCCGAAGATGCGGAGCGCTCCGGCCGCGGCAAGATCGGCGCCGCGCCGCTCAAGCGCTGCGCGCGTGCGGGCTGCACCCTCATCTTCTCCTTGAAGAATGGCCTTTAAGCCTTCGGCCGAATTGCTGAATGCCGTTCCAAGACCTGTCGCCAGGAAGCGCCCCTTTTCGTCGAGGAAGGAGATCTCGCAAACCTGCCCGCCCTCGCTATCGATGACGCTGACGCAGTCGCCCGTCTCGACGCGCACCACGACCGATCCGCCGCCTTTTGCCCTGTAGCGCTCCGTTCCCTCCGGCAAGGTGGGAATGCCGGGATAGTGCACAAGGCTCGCGGCCGCCGGCCGCAGGCCCGTCATAGCAGGATGAAGTTCTCGCATTCTGCCCTCATGGGAGGATCGGCATGCCCTCGGGCACCCACGCATACAGGTTACAAAATGGCCGGCGAAAGTAAAGGCGCGTTGACTAAAAAGAAAATATCTTCACTATGCATAAAGAGTTGAGACTCGGGGAATCCGTCGGGACACGGATCGCCAAAATCATCCGGGCTGGCTTGAGACTGTCAGGGAGACACGTTCAGGGAGACGTACAGAGATACGTCCGGAACAATCGAATGGGGAATTTCACCGATGACAGACGTTGTGGAGGCCGGGATTCCATCCGGCACCGAAGGTAAGCTTGTACGCGCGCTCGACTGGAAGGGCGCATTCTGGGTGGCGGCGGGCGTGCCACCGCTCGTTCTCTTCTCCATCGGCGGTATTGCAGGCACGACGGGCAAGCTCGCCTTCGTCGTCTGGATCATTTCGATGGTGATGGGTTTCCTGCAATCCTTCACCTATGCCGAAATCGCCGGCATGTTCGCCAACAAATCCGGCGGCGCCTCGGTCTATGGCGCCACGGCCTGGCTGCGTTATTCGAAGTTCATCGCGCCGCTGTCGGTCTGGTGCAACTGGTTTGCCTGGTCGCCCGTCCTGTCGCTCGGCTGCGCCATCGCCGCCGGTTATATTCTCAATGCATTCTTCCCGATCCCGGCGGCGGATTCGCAGATGGTCCTCGACTGGATCTCCGCGCACGCCGCTTCCATCACGGCCGATAGCCCCCGCGTCGCCGAATATATTGCGGCCCATGCCGGCACGACGCCCGATGACGCGGTCAAGGCGTTGCTCGGCACCGACGGCGTCGCTGCGCTGACGCCGTGGATCCGCAGCTGGTCGCTCGTCAGCTTCAGCATTCCCTTTCTCGCCACCGCCAACGTCAATGCGACCTTTTTCATCGGCGGCATCCTGATGCTGATCATCTTCGCGATCCAGCATCGGGGCATCTCGGAAACCGCCAGCGTGCAAAAGTGGCTGGCGATCATCGTGCTCGTGCCGCTGCTGATCATCGGCCTCTACCCGATCGTCAGCGGCCATATCCTTGCCGCCAACGTCACCGGCCTGGTGCCACCGACGGCCGCCTATTCCGGCGCCGACGGCACCTGGAGCAACGGCGGCTGGACGCTCTTCCTCGGCGGGCTCTATATCGCCGCTTGGTCGACCTACGGCTTCGAGACGGCCGTCTGCTACACCCGCGAACTCAAGAATCCGAAGACCGACACCTTCAAGGCGATCTTTTATTCCGGCCTTGCCTGCTGCCTGTTCTTCTTCCTCGTGCCCTTCGCCTTCCAGGGCGTTCTCGGTCACGCGGGCATGCTCGCGCCCGGCATTGTCGACGGCACCGGCGTTGCCGAAGCGCTCGGCGGCCTGATCGGCGCCGGCCGGGTGATCACCCAGCTGCTCGTCGTGCTGATGATCATGGCGCTCTTCCTCGCCATCATGACCGCCATGGCCGGTTCCTCGCGCACGCTCTACCAGGGCTCGAAGGACGGCTGGCTGCCGAAATATCTCGACCACGTCAACGAGAACGGCGCGCCGACGCGGGCGATGTGGACCGATTTCGCCTTCAACCTCTTCCTGCTGGCCATCGCCTCGGATACCGGCGGTTACTTCTTCGTGCTCGCCGTCTCAAATGTCGGCTACATCATCTTCAACTTCCTGAACCTCAACTCCGGCTGGATCCACCGGATGGATTCCGGCCATATCGAACGCCCCTGGAAGGCGCCGACCTGGCTGATCGGTCTCAACACCGTGCTTGCCTTCATCAACGCGCTGTTCCTCGGCGCGGGCGCCAAGGTCTGGGGCTACTCCAATGCGCTCTGGGTCGGCTTCATCTTCGCCGCCCTGATCCTGCCGGTCTTTGCCTACCGCCACTATGTGCGCGACGGCGGCAAATTCCCGGCAGGCGCGATGGAAGATCTCGGCCTCGTCGGCCAGGATCTCGGCGTCAAGAAGGCCGGCATTCTGCCCTATCTCGCGCTCGCCGCCGGTCTGGCGATCGTCCTGATCGCCAACGTGATCTTCCAGCTTCCGGCTTAAAATGCCTCCCAGGCAGAAAGGCCGCCATGAAAAAACATGGCGGCTTTTTGCATTTGTGGGCGAAGCTCAGCGGCCGCCTTCGATCTTGCGGTGGCGCTGGTTGATGCCGCCCTTGCCGTAGGGATAGTCGAAGGGCTGAGGGGCGCTGACCTCATTCAGTCTCGCCATGTCTTCGTTTGTGAGTTTGAGCTTCATGGCACCGAGATTGTCGGCCAGCTGTTCCGGCGTGCGGGCGCCGAGGATGACCGAGGTGATCGCCGGCTGCGCCGCCGTCCAGGCGAGCGCCACCTGCGCCATGCTGACGCCGTGCGCCTTGGCGATTTCCTCGACAACAGCGATGATCGCCCAGGTGCGTTCCATCGCATTGCGCGGCGCATAGGATTCGCCGCCGCGATTGGGGTTTTCACCGAGGCGGGTGGCGCCGGTCGGCATCTCGTCGCGCTTGTATTTGCCGGTCAGCCAGCCGCCGCCAAGCGGCGACCAGGGCAACAGGCCCATGCCCGCATCCTGGCAGGCGGCGACGATTTCGAGTTCGATGTCGCGCACCAGCAGGTTATATTGCGGCTGCAGCGTCACCGGGCGCGTATAACCGCGCGCCTTGGCGATCTCCGAGGCCTTGGCGATATGCCAGCCGACATAGTTGGAGAAGCCGTAATAGCCGATCTTGCCTGAGGAAACCGCATCGTCGAGGAAGCGCAGCGTCTCCTCGATCGGCGTCAGCGCGTCCCAGGCATGCATCTGGTAGAGATCGATCTGCTCGAGGCCGAGGCGGCGCAGAGAATCGTCGAGCGCCTGGCCGAGATGCCGGCGCGACAGGCCGATATCGTTCGGTCCATTGCCCATCGGGAAACGGCCCTTGGTGGCGACGATCGCCTGGCGGGCTTCGGTCGGGCGTGCCTTCAGCCAGCGTCCGATGATCTCTTCCGACTTGCCGGCGCTGTAGACATCGGCGGTATCGATGAAATTGCCGCCCCAGGCGAAGTAATCGTCGAGCAGCCTGTGCGAGGCCGCTTCGTCGGCCTCCGCGCCAAAGGTCATGGTGCCCAGGCAATAGGCGGTGACGACGGTCCCGCTGGGACCGAGCTTGCGATAATCCATTTCTTCCTCCTCATGCGGAGGCCCGCAGCCGACGCGCAAAATCGCCGGGGTAGAAGCCGGGGCTTCCGCAATCTAATGACAATATCGAGCCAGAACAGGATGATTTGAGGCCGTTCGGCCTAAAATCTGAATCCTGTTCTGAATTAGGGAGGGAGCATGATGTCGTCCGAAAACCGCTCACACTTTTCGGCATCATGCTCCGGGCGGCCGCTTGCCGCCGGATGACGTCTGGCGCCCTGGCTCATTTAGCACAGGGGCGAGGGCAGCATACCCAATCCCGCCCGTGCCACAAGTGGGAAAAATTATTCCCGCCGGCCGCGCAGTCGGTGGCAGCTACTGATTTTTCGAAAGAGAGCCGGCGATCAGATCGGCTGCGGCGACGCCGGTCTCATAGGCGCCGTGCGCCGTCGAATAACGCGCGCGCGAACAGGCTTCGCCGGCAAAGAAGATCCGTTCATCATGCGGTGCGGCAAGCACTCCGCGCAGATCGGAGGCGCCCGGCTCGGCATAGGAATAGGAGCCGCCGATATGGGGTGTCGCGGCCCATGCCGAGATCGCCGCCACCGACAATTGCTTGCGGATATCGGCGCCGAACTGCGCCGCCAGCTCATCGGCGGCGAAGGAGAAGGCAGCCTCTCCACCCTCCCGCTCCAGATCATGCGCGAGGTCGCCGGCAAAATAGGCTTCGACGACGGGAGCGCCGAGCGGCCGGAGCTGATAGGTGCCGGTCGCGCCGCGGCTGAGGGAGCCGAGCATATGGGTATCGGCCGGCAGCGCCTGCGGATGCGCAAGCCCGAGGAAGAGCTTGTCGGCAAGCCCGAGCGGCAGACGGGCGGCTGCCTCGATCTTCTCGGGCAGAGGAGGGTCGAACGTGATCCTGCCGGCGGCAAGCACATTCGTCGAAACGGTCAGCAGCACCGCGCGGGCACTCAGCAGACCGCGGTTCGTCTCGATGCCGACCCGGCCGGCAGGGCGGTGGTCGATGCGCCTCACCTCCGTGCCGAGCCTTGCCGGAACCGGCCCGCCGTAAAGCGAGATCAGCCTGCCATAGCCCTGGCGCACCCGCCAGTCGGGGCCGGGGCCGGGATCGTATTTGTTATAGTCGACGACCGACGAGCGTTCCAGTTCGGCGCCGGTGATATAGGTGCCGATCGCCCGGATCTGGCCGTTCCAGGCATTATCGGGTTCGAGCATCGCGGCCAGATCGGTGTCATCGCCCTCATGGCTGTCGAGGCGTTCGAAATAGGCGCCGATGGCATCCTGCGCGGCATCGCGGTCAGCGTCATCCCGCTCGAGCTGCCGGCCGCCATTCCAGGGGGCAGGCGTGCGGTCGACGGTCAGTCCGACCTCGCCGGCGATACCAGTCCAGGCATTGGTCCGCGCGCCGTGCAGCCAGCCGCAGCCGAGATCGAGCCCGATCTCGGATTCAGGCAGCCCGACCGTCCAGGCACGGCCGCCGAGACGATCGCCGGCCTCAAGCAGCAGGATGGAAAGATCCGGGCGAGTTTCCTGCAGGCGGCGCGCGGCGGCAATGCCGGCGGCGCCGGCGCCGATGATGACGACATCCTCCTCGGCACTCTTGCCGTTGTCACCAGGCATGCAGTCTCCTTCGGTCACTCACCGCTCAGCTAAGCGCCCATGTCGGCGAAACGCAAGGGGATAGCGCCCCGCCTGCGATGGATTAAACCGCCTCTCCGTGACATACAGGTCCGATGAGCGTGCACAGAGATTCGCAACTCGACATGTTTGCCAAGGCATCGCCGGCGATCGCCAAGGCGCGCGCTCCATCGCGTGGGCGGCCGTTACAGCCGGGCGCCCATTGCGAAGAAGACATGGCGCGCACGCTCGAGGAAAGCGGCAATTATCGCATCTTGAGAAAACTGACCGCCCGGCCGATTGCCTCGGTCAGGCGGCCGGAGTTTTCGCGGCTCGGCGTCATTCTCGATACCGAAACGACAGGTCTCAGCCACCGCAGCGACGAGATCATCGAAATCGGCGCGGTCGCCTTCACCTTCGACGATGATGGCAGGATCGGCGATGTCGTCGGCATCTATGGCGGTCTGCAGCAGCCGTCGCGGCCGATCCCGCCCGAGATTACCCGGCTGACCGGCATCACCGATGCGATGGTCGAAGGACAGCTCATCGACATCAGGTCGTTGAGCGCCCTGATCCAGCCGGCCGATCTGATCATCGCCCACAATGCCGGTTTCGACCGGCCGTTCTGCGAGGCTTTCTCGACCATATTCGCCGGCAAGGCATGGGCCTGTTCGGTGTCGGAGATCGACTGGAGCGCCCGCGGCTTCGAGGGCACCAAGCTCGGTTATCTCGTCGGCCAGGCCGGTTATTTCCATGAGGGCCATCGCGCAGTGGACGATTGCCACGCACTGCTGGAAATCCTCGATCGGCAACAGCGCGACGGTGAAAGCCCATTCGCCGAACTCTACCGCGCCAGCCAGCGCTCGCGCATCCGCATCTTTGCCGAACACAGCCCGTTCGAGATGAAGGACCATTTGAAGGCGAGGGGCTATCGCTGGTCGGACGGAAGCGACGGCCGCCTGAAATCCTGGTGGATCGAAGTCGGCGAAGACGATCTCGGCGACGAGCTTTCCTATCTGCGCTCGGAAATTTACCGCTGGAAAGAGGCGGAGCCACCGACCGTGCGGCTGACGGCCTTCGATCGCTTCAAACTCTGAGCGCGAAGCGGTTCGGATCGTGCGCGCGAAAAATCCTCTAATATGACCACCCATGCAAGCACCGCATAGGTGCAGTGCCGCATTGGCGCTGCAACAATCGCAGGGCTCGTATTATATAAAGCTCATCGAAGCGAACGAAGCGCCAAGGACTGGCAGCTAAGCTTCGAAAGCCCACGGAAAGGGGATCATCATGAACGTAGCACGCTCTTTCAACAACTGGCGCAAGTACCGTCAGACGGTCGCTGAACTGGGCCGTATGTCCGCGCGCGAACTGGACGACCTCGGCATCGGCCGCGGCGACATCCGCAACGTCGCGCGCGCCGCCATCGCCCGCTAACGGCCTCGCAGACCACATTTTTTGAGACTTGCCCAGCGCCTGCTTCCTCCCGAGCGGGCGCTTTGCTTTTGCGCTTGCCGGCTGGAGGATAAGACGCCCGCTTTTCGCATAGCGCATAGCTGCCCTGCAAAGAAATGCCTACCAACTGAGCAGGAAATAAGTATGATTATTTCTATCGAAGCGATGCACCTCCTCCCGCATCCCTTCGATATGCAGGCGCCCCACCCTCCTCCCAGGGTCGTCTGCGGGAACGGCAGCACTCCTCCTCCCAGCTGTCGTTCGGTTTTTTTCGAAAGCCTGCCGCACCTCCTCCCGCGGCAGGCTTTTTCGTTTTGGCCGATTGAAATTTCCATCGGGCCGAGAACGACCCTTGCGACCCATCGCGCGGCAGAGGACTCTTCCGCCTGTTTGTTATTGATTTTATTGCCGATTTTTCGATGTCGCCTCCTGGTACGAGCGCGCGGGCAGAAACATATTGACTTCGAACTTGTCGTACAACTATGTAACCATATGGTTCATTGCCTTGTGCAACGGACGGCCGAGCCGGCTTCGCGACAGCAACAACGCTTGACGACAACGAAAACTGAGGAAATTCGACATGCAGATCGACGTGAGACATGCCTCCCATCCCGAGGCTGTGCGCAATTTCGACACCGAAACGCTGCGGCGTCACTTTCTGGTCGAGACCATCTTCGAAGGCGGCGAGATCCGGCTCACCTATTCCCATTACGACCGCATGGTCATCGGCGGTGCCGCACCGCTCGGCGCCGGTCTGACGCTGACGGCGCCGACGGCGATCGGGCAGGAAACCTTCCTGGCCGAGCGTGAACTCGGCGCGCTGAACATCGGCGGCGCCGGCCGCATCATCGTCGACGGCACCAGCTACGATCTTGCCAAATATGATTGCCTCTATGCCGGCAAGGGCGCCAAGGACATCCGCTTCGAGAGCGCCGATGCCGCCAATCCGGCAAAGTTCTATCTGGTCTCGACGCCCGCGCATCAGACGCATCCGACCGTGCTGCTCACCCGCGAAAAGGCCCGCCACCTGACGCCGGGCGAAGCCGCCACGGCCAACAAGCGGTCGATCTACCAGTTCATCCATCCTGATGTCTGCCAGTCCTGCCAGCTCACTCTCGGCTTCACCATGATCGAGCCGGGCAGCGTCTGGAACACCATGCCGGCCCATACGCATGACCGCCGCATGGAAGCCTATCTCTATTTCGATCTCGAAACCGACCAGCGTGTCTTCCACTTCATGGGTGAGCCGCAGCAGACCCGGCATATGCTCGTCGCCAACGAGCAGGCGGTCATCTCGCCGCCCTGGTCGATCCATTCGGGCGCCGGCACCAAGAATTACAGCTTCATCTGGGCGATGGCCGGCGACAATAAGAGCTTCACCGACATGGATCACATCGCCATTGCGGATCTGAGGTGAGCGCCGTGGCCAATCCCTTCGACCTCACAGGCCGGACTGCCGTCGTCACCGGCGCCAATACCGGCATCGGCCAGGCGATTGCCGCCGCACTGGCCGAGGCCGGTGCGGCGATCGTCGCCGTCGGGCGCTCCTCGATGGACGAAACCGAGGCGCTGGTGAGAGCTGCGGGCAGTCGCTTCCACGTCGTCAAGGCCGATCTCGGCACGATCCAGCCGGTCAAGGGGATCGTCGAGGAGACGATCAAGACCTTCGGCGGCCTCGACATCCTCGTCAACAATGCCGGCATCATCCGCCGCGCCGATGCGCTCGACTTCACCGAGGAAGACTGGGACGCGGTGATCGACGTCAATCTGAAGACGGCCTTCTTCCTGTCGCAGGCGGCCGGCCGCCACATGGTCGAGAAGGGCAGGGGCAAGATCATCAACATCGCCTCGCTGCTCTCCTTCCAGGGCGGCATTCGCATCCCGTCCTATACCGCCTCGAAAAGCGGTCTGGCCGGATTGACCAAGCTGCTTGCCTGCGAATGGGCCGGCAAGGGCGTCAACGTCAACGCCATCGCGCCGGGTTACTTCGTCACCAACAATACCACGGCGCTGCGCGAGGATGCCGACCGCAACGCCGCCATCCTTTCGCGTATTCCGGCCGGACGCTGGGGAACGCCTGCCGAACTCGGCGGCGCTGCCGTGTTCCTGGCATCGGCGGCCTCCGATTACGTGCATGGAACGGTGCTGCCAGTCGATGGCGGCTGGCTGGCGCGCTGATCCGTTCCACGGAGCGGCAACATTGAAAATGCGACGGCGCCCGCGCGTTTGAAAAGACGCGCGGACTTGCCGGCATGGAACTGCCGGGACCGGCACCGTTTTGCC
Source organism: Rhizobium sp. CIAT894 (assembly GCF_000172795.2). Classification (NCBI taxonomy): domain Bacteria; kingdom Pseudomonadati; phylum Pseudomonadota; class Alphaproteobacteria; order Hyphomicrobiales; family Rhizobiaceae; genus Rhizobium; species Rhizobium sp. CIAT894. The sequence continues at coordinate 406,788 of NZ_CP020951.1, read as the reverse complement.
TTTCCTGCCGGCATGCGTTAGCAACAGGAAATGGGGCCGGCGTCGCCACATCGCAGGCAGGATTCGACAGGGATGACGGACAGGGACAACGCGGTCTTCAACATGATGCGCCAGCCGCCCAACCTGCGCAGCGGCCTTGCCGACACGCTGATGGCGCAGATCGAGTCCGGCGATCTGAAGCCCGGTCAGCGCCTGCCGACCGAACAGGCGATCATGCGGGCGACCGGCGTCAGCCGGACGATCGTTCGCGAAGCGCTCGCCACGCTGCGCGCCAAGGGGCTGATCACCACGCGGCAAGGACTTGGGGCTTTCGTCTCGAACGACCCGATGGCGAGATCCTTCTCGATCATTCCGAACGACCTGCAGTCGATCGACGACGTGCTGCGCGTGCTGGAGCTGCGTATCGGGGTCGAATATGAAGCCGCCGGTCTTGCCGCGCTGCGGCGCAGGCAGGAGGACCTCGACCGCATGCAGGATCGGCTCGATGCCCTCGACAAGGCGCTCGAAGAGGGCGGATACGGCGCACAGGAGGACTACGCCTTCCACCGGTCCATTCTGGTCGCGACCCAGAATTCCTATTACAGTCGCCTGTTCGATACGTTCGGCGACATCATGGTGCCGCGGCAATGGGCGCGCCTGGACAAGATGACGGTGACCGAGCGCAAGCGTCATGCGGCGCGCATGCGCCGGGAACATCACGCCATATTCACGGCGATCCGCAACGGCGACGAGGCCGCCGCGCGCCGCGCCATCCGCAGCCACCTGTCGAAGAGCACCGCCCGCTTCGAAGAGCTGCGCGACGCCAGCACGTCGTCGTGACGGTCAGGCCTGCGGCTTCGGCTTCAACCGCCGCCAGGCGGCGTGATCGGTCTGCAGATCGACGGAGGCGTGAATCTCCGGCAGCAGCGGCTTGCGTCTGCGCCGGCCGAAGCGCCGTTTGAAGCCCAGGATATTTTCGACGAAGCTCCGGGTGTAGAGCCCGGGCCCACTCGAATAGATGCGCCATCCGCCGTCGACGGCAATCTTGCCCGCCTTGACGCGCTGCCATTCGGCCGCGGCCTGATAGCGGTCATGGAAAGCCGCATCGCTGCTGCTGAAATAGGTGTTGCGCTGACGCAGCGAGGCATGCGGCAGGGCCGTGGTGACGGCAATCGGATTGACGACTGATATTGCTTTCCAGAGCTCATCCGCCTCGGCATCGAGCGCCAGCGTTTCGCAGTAGCGCAGATGCGCATGCACATACATCAGCCCGATCTCACGGCCGAAGAAGGAGGAGGATTCGGCGCGGCGAAACAGCGTCTCGGGTCCGCCGGCATAGGTCGCGGGCTTTTCCATCAGCCGCACACCGTCGGGAAAGAGCAGATGCTTCCTGATCAGCTTCATATGATCCTGTCTCTGCGCCGGCGTGAACAGCCGGCCGAGCATTGCCTGCGTCATCGAGATCAGCGAGAAAGAGAGGCCGGTGCGCCGGTCGCTCGGATGCAGCAGCAATTCGACGCCGGCATGGGCGGGATCGAAGATGCCGTAGCCGGCCACGACGCCGTCACGGATGAGATGGCGGTTGAAATCCCGGCGCATCGCCGTTGCGATCTTCCTGAGCGACTTGGCCTTTTCGCCATGGCCGAGGCGGCGCTGGATTGCGGAGTAACGGACGATTTGCTCATAGAGCAGGGCAACGGTCCAGCTGCTGACCATCCAGTCGCGCAGATGCGGATCGGCCGGCTGTAGCGAGTCGTTCCAGTCTCCCTCGCCATAGCGGATCAGATGCGTTCCCGGGATGAAGCGTTCGCGGACGGTATCGAGCAGCTTTTCCACGTGGATGGCAATAGAGCTCGCCTTCTCAGACTTCTGCATGGTCTTTTCGTCGCGCCACGAGACCTTCTCGTCGAGGACGGCGAGATCGCCGGTCGCTTCGATATAGTCGCAGAGCGCCTTCAGCGGCCAGACGACGATATCGCCATGGCTGTCGCCCGCCCGGATATTGGCATAGGGCTCCAGCATGAACCATTGCGGCCAGTCGCCGTCTTTCAGATATTGTTCGCTGAAGACGGTTTTCAGCACCTCTTTGGCCTCACGATCATGCTCGTAGGCGAGCAGGAATTCGATCGGGCCCTGGCAGGCATCGCGTGTGCCCCAGGCGGCACCGGTATATTGCTCGAGGCCGTGCGGCACGCTCAGATGCACGATGGCGTCATGCGCGAGCCAGGGCAGCAGCGTCGCCTGCGCGGCAAGATCGGGCGAAGGGCTGGCGATCGCCAGGCCGCGCACGGCGTTGCGCCAGAATGTCGAGGCCGGCGCCAGCATGGCTTCGTCGCTGACGCCGGCTTCGTAACGCTCTGCCAGCCGCTCGGCTTCTTCAGCATCGGTCATCGAGCCGACGACGGCAAAGGAGAACGCCTGCGTCGGCCGGGAGCGCAGGGCGACGAAGGCGCCGTCGCGGGCAATGCCGTCGGTATAAAGCAGTTCGTCGCCGCCGATCTCTTCGATGGCATCGGGCGTCGAACTCACCAGCCAATAGCCAGCATCGGGATAACGCTCGCCCCAGAGCCAGGCAGGATCCGGCCGGAAGGAAATTCGTTTGCGCGCGGGATCGAATTCGATCTGCCCGCCGGCATCATATTCGCGCTCGCCGAGCACGACATGACCGAACACCAGGAAGCGGCAGGGCTTGCCCTCGACGGACACGGTCCATTGCATCGCCGCATCCTCGCCGGAAGCGACCGCCGTTACGGTGATCGTGCGGTCCGTGCACTTGTAGATCCAGCGGCAGTCGCTGAGGCCCATTTCGAAAGCCGACGGCACCGCCAGCAACTGCCAGCCGGCGCCGACATCGGCCATGATGCGCAAGCCACTGGCGCGCGTCAGGTTGTAGGGGTCGCGGGAGACGGAAAAGAGCTTGTGGAAGGAGGTGTTGCCGATCGTCAGCTGCGCGGCGAAAATGCCCTGCATCCAGCAGGTGGCGGCAAGTGTCCTATCGTCGAGCAGCATGTTCTGACCGCTGCGCACGATCGCGCCGTGGCGGCGCGCCACCAAAAGTTCCTTTTCACGCAGGACGACGTGGCGGTTCAAAGCGCCGTCCGGCACGAAAAACGAAAGCAGCTTTCCGTCGGCGTGCTCCTCCAGACTCCGCTGGGGATAGAGCTGGCCAATCGCCTTTTTGTCCAGCGGTTCGACCTTCAGCAAAGCAGCATCCTGGAGCAGGCTGCGGAGCGGCGCCGTCTCAGCGAGATCGTCGGCGGCGCCCTCCAGGCCCGCAAGCCCATCGAGCCGTAACAGGTCGGCATCATCAGACGCCTCGGGATGATCGGCGGCGAAGATGGCGAAGAAGGTCGCAGTCGCGCCGCTTGCCGGACCGGAGAGCGATTTCGACTGGATGGCCGGGCAGGCCGTCTCCTGCTGCCGCCGTTCGCTCGGCAGGCAGGTGCCGAAGGGGCCGACCAGCAGATCGCCGAGACGGTCTTTCGCCTGCACCAGCTGGATCGCATCCGTGGCATAGGCCGCCGCCCCATCCAGGCAGCCCTGAACGAGCCAGGGATTGCGGCCGCCGCCCTGTTTGAGATTTTGCCGGTTCATCACCACAGGGCCGAATATCCGGTGATTGGCGATGTGGTGATCGACATATTGCGAGGCATAGGCTTCGCTGTTCATCAGGAAGCCGCGATCGCCCAGACCGACATCCTGCATCAGCACCACATCCACCGGTACCGCTACATCCTTGAGATGCCGGACGGATACCCGCCAGAACCAGGCCGTTTCGGAGGGATGAAGCGCCAGACGGACGTTGTAGCCGATATCGCCGGCTTCGCCGCTCCAGGAAAAGCTCGTCGCATCGTGGCCGAAGCCGCCATCGGCGCCCGGCCCGACAATTTCGACGACATCGGGCCTTTTGCCACCGACGCGCAGATAAAGCCGGCCGATGCCGCCGAACAAAGGCGAGCCCTGGATCTGATTGATCTGCACCGCTCCCTTGTCGTCGGCATATTCGATGGCAAACAGCGTGCCGTTCGGCAGCGCCGATATCGACAGGCCGGAACCGTTGGCGATCGTCAACAGGCCAAGTTGTTCGCGCCGGGGCATCTGAAAACTGCGGGTAAGGTCCTGGGCCATTGCTATCTCGTGAATTGGCTTCAAAGAGGAATTGGAGGATGACGCAAAATGATTGAGAGAAATCTTACCGGCGATCCGAAGATCGGCAACCTGTCGCGACGGTTTTCACGTCGGCGCCGGCCGCCTGGCGAAGGGCACCGAGAGCAGGGCGCAGCCGGTGAGGACGGCGATGACCATCCAGGCTTCGTTGATCGCCTGGACGCTGGCCGCGGTCTGGACCAGCGGATCGAGCAGCGCCGTGGCATCCGTATCGAAACTGCCGCTATGGCCAGATATGATTTCGGCAGGGGCGCCGACGAATGCCGCAGCCGCGATATCGCCGGCCTGGAGGCGTGCCCAGAGGCCTTGGCCCAGCGGTTCCGAGCGGGTGTAGATGATGGTGTCGATCAGGGCGATGCCGATGGCGCCGCCGAGATTGCGCATCAGGTTGAAAAGACCGCTGGCATCGGGAATGCGATCGGGCGGAAGCGTGCCGAGCGCCAGCCGCGTCGGCGGCAGCAGGCAGAACATGATGGCGACGCCGCGCACGATCTGCGGCCAGAACATCGCATCGTAATCCGAACGGGGATCCTGAAAGGCGCTCATTGCGACGCCGACCGCAAACAAGGCGAAACCGGCGGCCGAGAGCAGCCGTGCATCCATGCGCTTCTCCAGCGCCACCGCGATCGGTGCGGTGATCAGCTGCGCGATGCCGGTGACCAGCATGGTCATGCCGATTTCGAGCGCATCGTGGCCCCTGACGAAAGCGAGAAAGACCGGCATCAGATAGACCGAGCCGAACAGGCCGATGCCGAGCACGAAGCTTAAGGTCGAGCCGACGAGAAAGTTACGATCTGCGAAATTGCCGAGATCGACGATCGGCCGGCGCCGGCGCAGCGATCGGCCTACGAAAGCGCCGCCCGACACAAGGCAGACGGCCAGCAGGCTGAGGACATAGGCCGAGGCCCAGCCGCTGGTCGGCGCCTCTTTCAGGCTGAGTTCCAGGCTCGTCAGCGCCGCGGCCATGAGCACAAGCGACAGACCGTCGAGATGCCTGAGTTCGGAGGAGTCGGCCGCCTGCCTCGGCAGGAAGCGCGCTGCCAGGATGGCCGAGGCGATGCCCGGAAGGATGTTGATCAGGAACAGCCAGTGCCAGGAATAGGTCTCGGTCAGCCATCCGCCGACGATCGGCCCGACGGTCGGCGCCAGCACCGCCAGCACGCCGGCGATCGTCGTCGCCAGCGCCTGCCGCTCATTGGGGAACAGGATGAATACGGCTGAAAACACCGAGGGGATCAGGGTTCCGCCGGAAAAGCCCTGAAGCACCCGCCAGGCGACCAGTTCGCTGAAGCTGCTGCTGGCCGCGCAGCCGGCCGAAGCCGTCACGAACAGACCGATGGCGGCGACGAACAGCCATCGCATCGTCAGCAGCCGCGTCAACAGGCCGGTCAGCGGGATCGCCACCACTTCGGCGATGAGATAGGCGGTCTGTATCCAGCTCATCTGATCCGGGCCGATATCCAGCGCCGACTGGATGGTCGGCAGCGATGTCGCCACGACCTGGACATCGAGGATCGCCATGAACATGCCGATGCACATGGCGATGAAGCCGATCCAGACGATGGCGGGCGCTCCGTCGGGACGGGCAGGCTCAGCTCGTTTCAGCATGCGAATGATCCAGTGAACGCGGCATTTCCGCCCCGGCTGGGAGCGATCATGTTTGCGAGAGCATCGGCATGTCAACCTTGCGTTCCGGCAACGGTCTTCATCAGAGCGTCGTAGGTCCGGACGCAAAAGGGCATTTCGACACTTCGACGCTACGCGTCGTGCGAAACGCGATCGAGCCCGGCCGGAAGGCCGGGCTCCATCGGTTGGTTTGGGCCGGGCCTTCCATATGCCCGGCCGTCTCTCAGATTGGCCGGCGGTCTTAGCCGCGGAAGAGCGACAGGATGTTCTGGGACGACGAATTGGCGATCGACAGCGACTGGATCGCCAGCTGCTGCTGCGTCTGCAAGGCGGAGAGTTTGCTCGATTCCTCCTCCATGTCGGCATCGACCAGCCGTCCGACGCCGGAGTCGATGGAATCCGACAGCGCACCGACGAAGTCTTCCTGCAGATCGATGCGTGTCGAGATCGAACCCAATTGCGCACCGGCCGAGGTCATCGCCGATAGCGCGGATTCGATGGTCGACAGCGCCGACTGGATCTGGCCGGTGGTAAAGTTGGTAATGTCGAGCGAGTAGACGGAATCGCCGTTTGCATCGGCCGTTCCGAGGATACCGGTGGAGGTTTCGATCGAGCCGCCGCTCATGCCGAACAGCACGTTGCCGGCGGAACTGGTATCCAGAACGTAGTCCGTCATCTTGACGGAAACGGCGCCGGAGCCGTCGCGAACGAAGGAGGATACGACATTTTTCGTGCCGTCGGCGCCGGCGACCCAGTTCTCACCCGAGAACGATGCCGACTGGGCAATGCTCATCAGCTGCTCCTGCAGCTGGCTGATTTCTTCCTGGACCTTCGACTTGTCGACACCGTCTTCGGTCGCTGCCACCAGCTTGGACTTGATCTCGTCGACGACGTCGATCGCGCTGTCCATCGCCGTATAGGCGGTATCGACCTTTGCGGCGCCGAGGCCGAGCGCATCGGACACGGCCGACAGCGCCTTGTTGTCGGAGCGCATCGTCGTGGCGATCGACCAGTAGGCGGCGTTGTCGGATGCGGTATCGACCCGGTAGCCGGTGGAAACGCTGTTCTGTGTCGTTTCGAGATTGGAATTGATGCTGCGCAGCGTCTGAAGGGCAGCCATCGCGGAATTGTTGGTATTGATGCTCGTCATGGGAAATTCGCCTGCTTCGGAGGTTGAATATGTTGCAGCCCGGGGAACATCCCGGCCATGGCGAGCAGCCTCATGCCTATCGACCGGTTGTTTCCGATCAATTCGCCATCGTTGGGTTAATTATCGTACTTAAAAGTACCTTAATGGTTAACGCAGCGAGCCCGACGCTTATTTTTTTGTTCACCATGAAATCGCGCCCGTCGATGCCCGCCGAAATCGGCTCCGGACGCTCCCCGCAAAAATTTGAGATCGGCAATTGACGGGCCGGCGGGAAACTGACTATCAATATTAAATCAATTTGATTGACTCCAAAAAACATAATGAGGGGAGCATTGGAATGAGATCGAGCAAAAGCCTATTCCGCAGAATTTCCGTGCGCACCGGCTGGGCGGCGGCGACCGCGCTGACGGCGCTCGTCGCTTTCGGGGCAGGTGGTGCCGCCGCTGAATCGGTGCTGACGATGCATATCGAGGAGCAGACCAGCTGGGTTCAGAACTTCAATCCGTTCGATCTCGCCGGCCGCCGGCAGAGCACGATGGATTTCGTCTATGAGCCGCTGGTCATCTTCAATGCCGAGGATGGCGGCAAGCCTGTCTTCCGCCTGGCGACCGGCTATAAATTCTCCGAGGACATGAAATCGGTCACCTATACGCTGCGGCCCGATCTCAAATGGTCGGACGGGCAGCCGCTGACCTCGGCCGACGTGAAATATACGATCGATCTGATGCTGAAGAATGCCGCGCTCGATACCGTCGGCGTCGGCGAGACCGTTGCCTCCGTCGAGACGCCGTCGCCGACCGAGGTGAAGATCGATCTCAAGGCGGTCAATTCCGATTTCCCGGAAACGCTTGCCGATCTCGCCGTCGTTCCCGAGCATATCTGGAAGGACGTTTCCGATCCTGTCGCCTTCAAGAACGAGAAGCCGGTCGGTTCCGGCCCGATGACGGAGCTGCGCCGCTTCACGCCGCAGGTCTACGAACAGTGCCGCAACCCGAACTATTGGGATGCCGCCTCGCTGCATGTCGATTGTCTCAGGCTGCCGCAGATCTCCGGCAACGACCAGATGCTGGCCATTCTGCCCGAAGGCAATATGGATTGGATCGGCTCCTTCATTCCCCAGATCGACAAGACCTTCGTGGCGCTCGATGCCGACCACAACGGCTATTGGCAGCCGCCGGCCGAAACCGTCGCCTTCCAGATGAATTTCAAGAGCGGCAATGAGGGCAATCTCGAGGCCTATAAGGACCTGAACTTCCGCCATGCCTTCAGCCTCGCCATGGATCGCAAATCCATGGTCGATATTGCCGGCTTCGGCTATCCCGTCGTCAACGAGCATGCGACCGGCCTGCCGCCGCGCTTCGAAAGCTGGCGCAACAAACAGGCGGAAGGCGACAAGGACGCCTTCATGGGCTTCGATACCGAGAAGGCCAACAAGATCCTCGACGATGCCGGTTACAAGAAGGGCGCCGACGGCTTCCGCACGACGCCGAGCGGCAAGCCGATCGCCTTCCCGATCATCGTTCCGAACGGCTGGACGGACTGGATCGATGCAGTCCAGATCGCGGTCGAAGGCCTGCGCGCCGCCGGCATCAATGCCTCGGTCGCCACCCCGGAATACGAACAATGGCGCAAAGAGATCATCGACGGCAGCTTCGAGGTCGTCATGAATTCCCGTGCCGACGGCGCAACCCCGTTCCGCGGCTATTACCAGAGCCTTTCCACAGCCTATGGCGGGCGCATCACCGGCGCCCCCTCGCGTTATTCGAACCCGAAATTGGACGCGCTTTTCGATCAATATCTGCAGGCGACTTCGGATGACGATCACAAGAAGATCTTCAACGACATTCAGCTGCTTGTCGCCGACGACTTCCCCGTCGTTCCCGTCTTCAACGGCCCGACCTGGTATCAGTTCTCCAGCAAGCGCTTCACCGGCTGGGTCACCGACAAGGATCCGGTCATGAACCCGGAAGATCATGACAACAACCGCATGCGCCTGATGCATCTCTTGCGTCTCAAGCCGGTCAGTTAAGCCTCGCGGGGAGCGGACATGCGCATTTCGAGCCGGCGCCTCGGCGTCTATGCGGTCGCCCTGGCCTTCGCCATCGTCGTGAACTTCATTCTTCCCCGGCTGATGCCGGGGAGCCCGGTCGATGCCATGGTCGCCCAGCTCGGCCCGCGGGCAACGCCTGCCGCCGTCGAGGCGATCAAGGCGCGCTTCGGCGCGGTCGACCAGCCGATGCTTTGGCAATTCGCCGATTATCTGAAGGGGCTTGCCACCTTCGATCTCGGCGTCTCGGTCAAATATTATCCCCAGACCGTCGTCCAGGTTCTCGGCCGCTCGACGCTCTGGACCGTCTTCCTGGTGACGACAGCGATCATCTTCTCGCTCTGCGTCGGTGTCGTGCTGGGCGCGGTTTCGGCCTGGCGCCGCGGCGGGCGTTTCGACACGATCGTCTCGCCGCTCTCGGTGATCATGATTTCGGTGCCGCCCGTCATCGTGGCGCTGACGACGCTTTTCGTCTTCGCGGTTTCGCTGCGCTGGTTTCCTGTGGGCTATGCCTATGATCCCAATCTCGATCCCGCCTTCAATTTCACCTTTGTCGGCAGCGTCTTCGCCCATGCGATCCTGCCGGTGCTGACGCTCTCGCCGTTTCTGATCGGCGAATTCCAGACGACGATGCGCTCGTCGATGATCTCGGTGCTCGGCGAGGACTATGTGACCATGGGCCGCGCCAAGGGGCTGAGCCACCTCACCGTGATGTTCGGCTATGGCGCCCGCAATGCGATGCTTCCCGTTCTCACCAATCTGGCGCTGATGCTCGGCGCCGTCTTCGGCGGTTCGATCGTCACCGAGATCGTCTTCAACTATCCCGGCCTCGGACTGACGCTTTATACCGCGAGCATCGCCCGCGATTACCCGGTCATCCAGGGCCAGCTGCTGCTGATGACACTCGCGACCCTCGGCGCCAATTTCCTGGTCGACATGATTTACGGGCTCGTCGATCCGAGATTGCGGGAGGCTGCGTGATGAATTTTGCGCTATGGCCCGTCCTCAAGCAGAAAAAGGCGCTCGCCGGCCTGATCATCATCGCCGTCCTGTGGCTGATGGCGCTGTTTGCGCCGCTCGTTGCACCCGGCGAGCCCGGAGCGCGTGTCGGACGTTCGCACCAGCCGCCGTCGATCGAACATGTTCTCGGCACCACCAAAATGGGGCGGGACGTCTATCGCCAGTTCGTCTGGGGCGCCCGCAGCTCTCTCTCGGTCGGTTTTGTCACGGGTATTGCCATCACCGTTCTCGGCACCGCCATCGGGCTTATCGCCGGTTACGCCGGCGGCAGGACGGATGCCTGTCTCGACCTCGCGACGAATGCCGTGCTCGTCATCCCGAATATGCCGCTCTTGATCCTGCTCGCCTCCTTCGCCGGCACGGTGGGGCCGATGACGATCATGACGATCATCGCGCTGACCTCCTGGCCGTGGGGCGCCCGCATGACGCGGTCGCAGACGATGGCGCTGCGCAATCGCGATTTCGTCACCGCGTCGAAGATGATCGGCGAGCCGGCCTGGCGCATCATCTTCGTGGAAGTCCTGCCGAACCTGACGACGCTGATCGGCATCAACCTCGTCGGCAGCATCATCTACGCGATCGTTGCCCAGACGACGCTCGAATATCTCGGCTTCGGCGATCCCCTGAAAGTCTCCTGGGGCACGATGCTCTACAATGCCCAGAACTCCTCGGCGATCATGGTCGGCGCCTGGTGGGACATCGGAGTGCCGGCGCTCGGCATCGCGCTGACCGGCCTTGGGCTTGCGCTGTTGAATTTCACCTTCGACGAGATTGCCAATCCGCAACTGCGCTCCGGCCCGGCGCTGACCCGCTGGTTCCGCCTCAACCGCGCCCGCAACCGGGAACTGGAGCTTGGCCGATGAGCGACAATCTGCTGGAAATCGAAAAGCTCAATGTCGACTACCTCGTCGACAAGGGAGAATTCCGCGCCGTCAAGGACGTCTCCTTCACGATCGGCCGCGGCGAAATCTTCGGGCTTGCCGGTGAATCCGGCTGCGGCAAGAGCACGATCGCCTATGCGATCACCCGTCTTTCCAAGGCGCCCGCCTGGATCAGCGGCGGCAGCATCCGCCTCACCGGGCAGGATCTGCTCAGACTGCCGGAACGCGAGCTGCAGACGATCCGCTGGAAGCGCATCGGCATGGTCTTCCAGAGCGCGATGAATTCGCTCAATCCGCTGATGCGGGTCGAGGCGCAGTTCCACGACGTCCTGCGCCGGCACACCGGCTGCTCGCAGGCGGAATCCCGAGCGCGGGCCGAAGAGATGTTCCGTCTCGTCGGCATTCCCACCCATCGCATCGGCGATTACCCGCACCAGTTTTCCGGCGGCATGCGCCAGCGCATCGTCATCGCGATCTGCCTTGCGCTCAGACCAGAACTCATCATCATGGACGAGCCGACGACGGCGCTCGACGTGGTGGTGCAGCGGGAGATCCTCGAACAGGTTGTCGACCTGCAGCGGACCTACGGCTTCTCCGTGCTCTTCATCACCCATGACCTGCACCTGATGGCGCAGCTCTGCCGGCGCATCGGCGTCATGCTGAAGGGCGAGCTCGTCGAAGTGGGTGACGTCAGCCAGGTCGCCCATGCGCCGAAGCACGACTATACGCGCAAGCTCTGGAACGCCATTCCACAGCTTCCCGGCAATCCGCATCTATCGGAGCTCATGGCATGAAAGCGGAGGCAAATCCCGTTACCGCCGAAGCCGTGATCCGGCTCGAGGACATCAAGCGCGATTTCGGTGCCGTCCGGGCGCTGAAGGGCGTATCCTTCTCGCTCTTTCCCGGCCGGGCATTGGCGCTCGTCGGCGAATCCGGCTGCGGCAAGACGACCTGCGCCCGCATCATCGCGCGCCTGGACAAACCGACCGGCGGCAGGCTGTTTTTCCGCGGACAGGAGCTGACCGCCCGCGGCGAGACCGGGGATGAGCATCGCTACCGCAGGGAGGTGCAGATGGTCTTTCAGGATCCGTTCTCATCGCTCAACCCGGCCTTCACCGTCAGCCATCATCTGGCGCGACCGCTGCAACTGCATCGGCCCACCGGCGCCAGAACGGCGCTTGCCGAGGAGATTGCCCGGCTGCTGGCAAGCGTCGGGCTGGAGCCTGACGTGACCAGGCAGAAATTCCCGCATGAACTCTCCGGCGGCCAGCGGCAGCGCGTCAACATCGCCCGGGCGCTGGCCGTCGCACCGAGCGTGCTGGTCGCCGACGAGCCGACCTCGATGCTCGACGTTTCCATCCGCAAGGATATTCTCGATCTGCTCGCCAGGGTGAAACGTGAAAACGACCTCGCCATGCTCTATATCACCCACGATATCGCAACCGCGGCGCATGTGGCCGAGGAGATCGTCGTGATGTTTGCCGGCCAGATGGTCGAATGGGGCGACACCGAAAAGGTTCTCTCCGATCCCAGCCATCCCTATACGCGATTGCTGCTTTCCGCCGTTCCGGATGGCAGCAGGCCGTTCGTGACCGGCGGAAGCGCGCGTTTCCTCGAACAGGCGGAAAAGGTGCGCGCGCTGAGCCGGCCTGAATCAGCCGTGATCGAACAGGTCGGCCCCAACCACTTCATACGCGCGCTCGGCGTTTCCAATGCCGGAATGCACAAGAGCTGATTTCAAAAGCCCGCTTCTCAAGAGGCCAATCTTCAAAAGGAAAGAGTGACCATGTCCACACTGCGACCGAAGGCCCTGCGGCTAGAAACTCTCTGGAACCCGCCTGCCGACGGCAAGGAATTCTCCTATGTCCTGCGCCTCAAGAACCTCGGCAGCGAGCCGCTCTCGCATTTCTCCCTCTGCGTCAGCGGCCCGGGCCGCGTCGATCCGGCCGGGCGGGTGGAAGGCGCCACCGTCTCGAAGCGGCTCTCCAATTTCACCGAATTCCAGCCGCCGGCCGATTTCGTTCTCGGCGCCGGCGAGACCTGGACGATTGCGGTTTTCGCGCTGAGCTGGCAGTTCCGCCATTGGACGGACGGCGCAACGAGCGCTTATCTCGCACTTTCCGACGGCAGCGCCATCGTGCTCAGCATCGAGCCGACGCGTTCTTCGGTCAGCAATGCGACCCTGAAGCGTGGCGCCGAGATCTATCCGGTTCCCGCTCATGCGCCGGTTCAGGTGTCGATCATTCCCTGGCCGAACCACGTGGCGGTCACCTCCCGCCGTCCCTTGCCGGCCGGTTTTGCGCCGCGGGCGCAGAGTGGCGAAGGGGAGGCGGCGGCGGCAAGTTTCGCGGCGCTGGTGGAGCATCTCTTCGCCGTCGAAGGCATCGTGCGCACCGAGGCGGAAGGCGCAGTCCCGGTCATCCTCAAGGATGCCGCCGGCTTCGGTCCCGAAGCCTATCGGCTGAGCTTCGACGAGGAAACCTTGACCGTCGAGGCAAGCAGCCGGACCGGCTTTCTCTACGGCCTGGTAACCCTCGGCCAGATCTGGCGCGGCGCCAGGCTGCATCCCGGAACCTTCCAGTTTCCGGCGTCTGGCGAGATCGTCGACGAGCCGGCGATGGGCTGGCGCGGGCTGCATCTCGATGTCGCCCGCCAATTCTATGGCGCGGCCGAAGTCAAGAAGCTGATCGCCGTGCTGGCCTGGAACAAGCTCAACCGCTTCCACTGGCACCTTTCCGACGACGAGGCCTGGCGCGTCGAGATCGACGCCTATCCCACGCTGACCGAGATCGGCGCCTGGCGCGGCCACGGCCTCGCCGTGCCGCCGCTGCTTGGGTCCAGCCCGGCCCGCACAGGCGGTTATTATCCCAAATCAGTCATCCGCGAGATCGTCGCTGAGGCAAAGAGCTTCGGCGTCGAGATCGTGCCTGAAATCGACATGCCCGGCCATTGTTACGCCATGCAGCAGGCGATACCCGAGCTGCGCGATCCGGCCGAGCTCGGCAGCTATTATTCGGTTCAGGGCTTTCCCGACAATTGCATCAATCCGGCGCTTGAGAAGACCTACGAGATCGTCGAGACCATCCTGACGGAACTCATCGAGCTCTTCCCGTTCAAGGTGATCCATCTCGGCGCCGACGAGGTGCCGCTCGGGGCGTGGTCCGGCTCACCGGCAGCGCTCGACCGCCTTCGCACTGTGGCCGGCGACGCGGTTGCCGATGCCCATGCCAAGCGGCTGAACGTCGTCACCAATACGCATGGCGCTGACGATATCCACGGTTCGGGTGCGGCCATCCTGCAGGCGGAGTTCCTCGAACGGGTGCAACGCTTCCTGGCGAGCAAGGGCTGCATCACCGGCGGCTGGGAAGAGGCGGCCCATGGCGATGTCATCGACAAATCCAAGAGCTACCTCTGCAGCTGGCGCAATGTCGAAGTCTCGGCCGAACTTGCCGAACGCGGCTACGACATGGTCGTCTGCCCCGGGCAGGTCTATTACCTCGACATGGCGCTGCGGCCGGACTGGGACGAGCCCGGCGCCAGCTGGGCGGGAACATCAGACGCCGAAAAGCTCTATAATTTCGATCCGCTCAGTGGCTGGACGGCAGCGCAGAAACAGAAACTCCTCGGCATCCAGGCCTGCATCTGGTCCGAACCGATGACGGATCGCGCCGTGTTCGACCGCCTGGTTTTTCCGCGTATCTCCGGACTTGCCGAAACCGGCTGGACGAAGCCGTCCGCCAAGTCATGGGAACGCTTCAAGGCGCTCGCAGGGCTGATGCCGCTGCTTTACGGGCTGCAACAGTCGTAGCGCTCGGATTGGGCCGAGCTGTGATTTGCGGACTATCCTTGCCATCGCGGGAGGCGGCGATGGCAAGGATGCCGGCATCGCTTCAAGCGGAACTGCCGGAGCCAGCGTCATCCGCGGCGGGCGGCTTACAGCCGGGTGCGGCGACACGGATAGGACGGGTTCCAACAGGAGCGCCAGTCGCCCGGTCGATGGTCACCGGATCGATCTCCGTTCTGGTCTCGGCGTCGAAGAAGCGGGTGACGTCACCGCCGCCGCGGTGTTTGCGGCCCCAGGCGCCGATCGCAAACAGCACCGGCAGAAAGTCGCGGCCGGCTTCCGTCAGCACATATTCGTCGCGCGGCGGACGCTCGGAATAGCGGCGTTTTTGCAGCAGCCCTTCCTCTGTCAGCGATGACAGCCGCCCCGTCAACATGGTCGGGGCGATGCCGAGGCTTTTTCGAAAATCATCGAAGCGGGTCAGCCCCGCATGGGCGTCGCGCATGATCAACATGCTCCACGCATCGCCGACAAGCGCCAGGCTGCGGGCGATCAGGCACGGCTGTTCCGAAAGATTCTTCATATCGATATCTTTTTAGTAGTGACTTGCTATCGATTTGATAGTAACAGATTGCGCATGGATGTTCCACGATAAAACGAAGGCGCGTCGACGAGCAGGAGAGAACCCGGCATTGCCTGGTTTCAACCGGCTTCCCGATTGAACCTGCATTGCCGCGCCACCGGCTCCTCATAGAAACGAAAGTTCGTCCCATGAAAGCATTCCTGATCGATCGTTACAAGAAAGGCGGCGCCCTGAGGCTCGGCCAGAGCCCTGAACCGCAGCTGCGCGAGAATGACGTCATGGTCGATATCCATGCCGCCAGCGTCAACCCGCTGGATGCCAAGATCCGGGACGGAGAGTTCAAGCTGATCCTGCCGTACCGGCTTCCGTTGGTGCTCGGCAATGATGTCGCCGGCGTCGTGGCGCGGGTGGGCGCCAATGTCCGCCAATTCAAACCCGGCGACCAGGTCTACGCACGGCCCGGTCAGGATCGCATCGGCACGTTCGCGGAGTATATTGCCATCGACGCTGCCGATCTCGCGTTGAAGCCCGCCAATCTCGGCATGGAAGAGGCCGCATCCATTCCGCTTGCGGCACTGACCGCATGGCAGGCGCTGGTCGAGCGCGCCAAGCTGCAGAAAGGGCAGAGGGTGCTGATCCATGCAGGCTCCGGCGGCGTCGGCACCATCGCGATCCAGCTTGCCAAACATCTCGGCGCCCATGTGGCGACGACAGTGAGCACGGCAAACGTCGATCTGGTGAAAAGCCTCGGCGCCGACGTGGTGGTCGATTACAAGAAGGACGACTTCGAAAAGCTGCTGAAGGGCTATGACGTCGTGCTGAACAGCCTCGGCAAGGACACGCTGGAGAAATCGCTCGCCGTCCTCAAGCCCGGCGGCAAGCTGATCTCGATATCGGGTCCGCCCGATCCCGATTTCGCCAGGGAAAACGGCCTCGGCTGGCCGCTGCAGCAGGTCATGCGCTTGTTGAGCTTCGGCATCCGGCGGAAATCGAAACGCCAGGGGATCGGCTATTCCTTCCTCTTCATGACGGCAAACGGCGCGCAGCTCGGCAAGATCACCGCGCTGATCGAGGCGGGCGCCATCCGCCCCGTCATCGACCGGACCTTCCAATTCGAGAAGACCAACGAGGCGCTGACCTATGTGGAAACGGGACGTTCGAAAGGCAAGGTCGTCATCGCGGTGAAGTGAGGTAGAGGCGCGTCACGGTCGCTGCCGGTAGGCAGAGGGCGTGACGCCGGTGCCCAGCTTGAATGCCCGGGTCATGTGGCTCTGGCTGCTGAAGCCGCAGGCCGAAGCGATCTGCGCGATGGGTTCCGTGCCTGATAGCATCGACTTGGCACGCTCGACACGCCGGTGGGCCACCCAGCCATGCGGGGACACACCATAGCTTGCCCGGAACATCCGCTGAAAATGAAAGGCGCTGAGCTGCCCGATGGCTGCCAGATCCTGCAAGCGGATCGTCTCGTCGAGATGGGCCTCGATATAGTCCACGATCCGGCGCCTGATATGAGGAGCGAGCCCGCCGCTGATTGTGCGGGAACGCATCCCTCCGTAACGCGGATCAACGAAGAAATCCTTGATCGTCTGCGTCATTGCTTCTTCAGCCGACAGATGGTCGCCGGCCGACATCGCTTTCGTCATCTGCCGAAGCGTGCGCGCCAGGGCGGGTGCATCCGCGAAGGTCGCTTCGGGAAGGACCATAAGCCTGGAATCGCGGTCAAACGTCTCGGCAAACATCCGGCGCATCTGATCGTCCGGAACGTAGAGATGGACGAATTCGAAGGGGTCGGTGATTTCCCATTCGGACGAGTGCCCCTGCGGCATGATGCACAAGGCTCCGGGCCGGCCCCGCGCCGCGGGGCTGCCATCCAGACGGCGCGTTCCGGCGCCGCCGGTGAGATAGAGGCTGAACGTATGTCCGTCCGGCCGCTCATAGCTCATCCTGTCGCTGCCATTGCTCCAGAGGGCCGCCGATCGCCCGAACCCCAAATCGATCGACTGCGACATGAGAGCAGAGGGGGATGCGGACAAAAAGCTGTAAACCGAGAGGCGGCTATCTTTCACCTATTCTTCCTCACACCTGTACGTCCTCGCGAATAATACCGGTGGACGGTCCGCGTGGCGAGCAGGAAGTCCGGGGCAGTAAATTTCGTAGCAAGAATCTGCAAGAGCCCGGCTCACGGTTGGCCTATCGATCGAGAAAACGAGGATCACTCCATGGCAAATGCCGCTCTCTTCATCGCGACCGTCCTGATATGGGGGACGACCTGGATCGCCATTGCGATGCAGGTCGGTCCCGTGCCGGTCCTGGTCTCGGTCTTTTACAGATTTGCGCTCGCGGCCGTGATCCTCGTCGCCATCCTGGCCGTCATGCGGCAGCTGAAGCTGCCTGCCTTGCGCGATCAGCCTTTCATCCTTGCGCAAGCGCTCTGCCTGTTCAGCCTCAATTTCATTTGTTTCTACAACGCCGCCGGCTATATCCCGTCCGGGCTGATCTCGGTGATCTTCTCGCTCGCAACGATCTACAATGCCGTCAATGCGCGCCTGTTCTTCGGTGACCGCATTACCGGCCGCACGCTTCTGGCGGCCGCGCTCGGCGCCACCGGCCTCCTCCTGCTGTTCGCAGAGGAAATTGGCGTCGATTTCAATCTGGGCACGTTGAAAGGGATCGGGCTCGCGGCGCTCGGCACGCTGTTCTTCTCGCTCGGCAATATGGCGTCGCGCCGAAACAGCGCGGCCGGGATCTCACCGCTGACCGCCAATGCCTGGGGCATGACCTATGGCGCGATTTTCCTCCTCCTGCTGATTGCCGTGACGCAAACGCCGGTCGTGACGCCGCCCGACATCAGGTATCTTGCCGCGCTGCTCTATCTCGCGGCAATCGGATCGGTGATCGGCTTCACCACCTACCTCATGCTGGTGTCGCGCATCGGCTCCTCACGCGCTGCCTATGCCACCGTGCTGTTCCCGATCGTCGCCCTGTCGCTGTCGACGATCTTCGAGGGCTACCACTGGACCGGTCTCGGCCTGACCGGCCTGGCGCTGACGCTTCTCGGCAACGTGGTCATCTTTGCGCGGCCTCCGGCGCGCCGCGCGCTGCAAGCAGAGGCGAGGGTGCCGGCAGGCGAGTGAGGGAGCCGGCATCGGCAATCTCCCGGACCGAAGTGCGCTAGCCGAGCGGCTTTCGTAGGGCGGCAACGGTTCGATGTTTTCCGGATCTCTCATCGAAGAACCGCCGTCTCTTACCTACATCACAGATTGTTTTACTAGCAAAAGTTGTGGTATGTGGGACTGGGGGCATTGGGGGATCATCATGCGCTTCAAATCCAAGAAGGTTGGGGGTGTCCAGATCTTCGCGGTCAGCGGCACCAACACGGTTTCGTTTGGCATAAACTTTGACCGGAGCGGGTTAACGGCCTTCTCGGTTTCGTCATTCATGTATGGCTTCGTCTGGAAAGCCATCCAAGCCACCCTGATCGCAGCCGTATGCGGCTTGACGGCGATGCCTGTAGCAGCCGGCGAAGCAGATGATGCTTATGCCTATCTCCACCGCAATCCGGAAATCGGCAAGGACCTACCCAAGGCTCATGCCTATATCGTCGATCGCTTGCAGGCCATGGGCGGCTTCTCGCTGGTGGCCGTACCGGCTCTGCCCTCGGCAGTGATAGCCGTGCTTGACAGTGGCAAGCCCGGCCCGACGATCGCTCTGCGTGCCGACATGGATGCCCGCCGCCTCGATACCGGCGAGGAGCCCGAAGATCACGATCCGCGTTCAGAGACGCCTGGGCTGATGCACAACTGCGGCCATGATGCCCACAGCGCCATGCTGCTCGGTGCCGCCGCCGAGCTACGCAACCATCCAGAGACGTTCGTCGGCAAGATCGTGTTTTTGTTTCAGCCCGCTGAGGAGGTGAAAGGCGGCGCCGACGACATTACCGCGGACGGTGTGCTCCAGCGGCTCGGCGTCCGCGCGATCTTCGCGCAGCATGTCGTGCCGGGCCAGCCGGTCGGCGAAGTGAGTGTGTCTCAGGGCTCGGCGATGGCTGGCAGCAACACGTTCAAACTCACTCTGCGTGGTACGGCGTCGCACGCAGCGATGCCTTATGAGGGCACTGATCTCGGCCTAACGGCCGCCAAAGTCATTGTCGAGCTTGCAAACCTGCCTGCGCGAGGATGGGATTCATCGAACCGCCCTGCAGTCATCTCGGTAACCAAGATTGCCAGCAGCTCGACGTCGATCAATGCCACTCCCGCCGAGGTGACCGTGGAAGGCACGCTTCGTGCTTTCGAGCCACTCGGCGATGCCGCAACGACCGGCACGCTCAACAACCTCATCGCGGCAAGGGTCGGTGCGCTCGCTCACGTTTACGGCGCGACCGCCGAGTGGATCGTGACGCCGGGAACGCCACCAACTGTCAACGATGTCGAGACCATTCGTGCTCTTGCGGCAGACCTGCCCGGTGAGGCAGGCATAAAGCTGACAGTGTCAACCGAACGCTACATGACTTCAGAAGATTTCGCCTTCTATGGCCAGTTGCTGCCAGCGGTGTATTTCGGACAGGGCATCGCCAAGGACGCGTTGGGCAATGTCGGGGTCCATCAGAGCGGCTTCACGATCCATCCCGATGCGCTCGACAATGGTGTCCGACTTCTGGTCGCATTGGTACACCTTGCGACCGTGAAGTTGCAATAGACGGCCGAGCAGAACATGGAAACTACCGAAGAACTGCTCGAGGCGACAATCGGATCCACGATCTCCGTGCGGGTAACGGCGCCGCCGGAGGCCGATGTCATCTTCCTGCCAACCGATGCGGCCGGTACGCCCGGACAATTGAACGGCGAGATTCTCCGTCGGCTCGGCCTTTCTCCGGATCTGCCGAGCGCTCGTGAGCTGAAGCGCGGTTATCATGTCGAGCGAACGTCACGCGGTCTCATCTGCTTCGTCGTCACCGTCGCCAGCAGTCCCCCGGAAGAGGCGCTGCGAGTAAATCTCCGGCTGGCGCTCGCCGACCCAGCGATCGAGGGCGCGAGCTCGATCTGGGTTCCTTTGATGGGGACGGGCGTGGGCCGAATCCCGTTCGATCGGAGCTTTTCGATCATCCTCGATGTGCTACAGACCGACCGGCGTATCATCAGCGGCACCATGAAAGCGATGATTTCGGTCCCCGACGACATGCCGTTGGACCAGCGAGACTTTCTATCGGACCAAATCCGTGCAGCGTCTGCGACCCTCACGGTTACCCCACCGACCCAGGCAAGCGCCACTCCCTACGAACTCGCCCGGTCGGACGCGGTGACGGCCGCCCTCAATCATGCAACGAGCCTCGGTCAATTGCATCGCAGGCCACGCAAAGCACTCTCGACAACGCTCCTGTTCTTCGCGCTTGCTGACAGCCAGTCCACTGCGACGCCTGTCGAGCTTCGCGACGATGTGGCGGCCGAATTCTTCAGAGCCGCCGTTCATTTCCTGGCTGGCGATCGATATTCTGCGGCTTGGCAGGACTATTTCGGAACAGATCAACAGCTTTCGTCGCCAGACAAAGCCGTCAAACTGCTGGAGCCGACCAAGAATATCGCATCGGTGCTCCACAGTGCGTCTGCGATTGCCGGCGGAGCAGAGAGGCCAATCCAGATCGACCATCTTGTAACGGCTCTGCTCGCGCAAGAAGAGGCTAGGCTCCGGCGTGTGCTCTCAGAAATGGGGATGACGGCGGACAAGCTTGCTACGGAATACAAGGACGCACGTCTCGGCCAAGTCCTCAAGCGATTTAACAACGACGTCCCGACGAGCGATGATCAACTCGGTTACGACAGCTATGCAACCGCAATCTATGAGTTCTTGACGCACGTCGAAACGCCGCCGCCGCTCAGCATCAGCATCCAAGCGCCATGGGGCGGCGGAAAATCATCGCTGATGAACTTGATACGCGAGAAGCTCGATCCGCGCAGTTTCAGGGAGAAGCACAAACCGGCAATCGGGGGAATTGCGGGCGCGCCGCGACTGTTGCTCGGAGCGGTCCTCCGGTTTCTCGACCGTGATGAGGATTTCTCCGTCAACCCGGAACCGGCGCCGAACATCGGCCCGACGAAGCGGCTCTGGACGATCTGGTTCAATGCATGGAAATACGAAACAACCGAGCAGGTCTGGGCGGGGCTGGTCGACGCCATCGTTTCGCAGGTTGCCGAACGTTTGCCGCCGCTCGAGAGGGAGAAATTCCTTTTAAAGCTCCAGCTCGCGCGTATCGACGATGGCGAGATCCGCAAGCGCATCTATAACAGGGTCATCACCATTTGGTGGGCGAAGGCTCGCGCATGGGTGCTTGCGGGTGTGTCGACGACCTTAGCGTTGTTTGGTCTCGGTGTCGTGAAGCCCGATCTCCCCGGAACCATTCAGAAGGCGATCTCGCTATGGGTACCCGACGGCAATGGGTACGCCAGCGCGGTTGCAGTCCAGATAATTCTGTCGATCTATCTTGTCGGCAGCTATTTTAAAAGCCGCGATGAAACACGTAAGGAACCGGCAACTTTCAGCCTTGCCGAATATATTAGGGTGCCCGACTACGGCAAAGCAATCGGAGAGATCCACCACATTCACTCGGACCTCAGGCGCGTGCTCGGCGTCGTACCTAAAGAGCCCGGTGAGAGCGAACACGCCCCCATCGTCATCTTCATTGACGATCTAGACCGCTGCTCGCCAAGCAAGGTGGCGAGCGTCGTCGAGGGCGTGAGCATGCTGCTCGCCAGCGATACCTACCGCTGCATGTTCGTCATCGGCATGGACCCGCAGATGGTGGCTGCAGCGCTCGAAAGTGCGCATGAAGACGTACGCAAGCAGCTTCCGACCTATGAGCGCGCCGTGCCGCTCGGCTGGCGCTTCATGGACAAATTCATACAGCTCCCTTTCACAATCCCGCCAAGCGGTGGGCGGCAGTTTGAAGGTTATGTGGACTGGCTCGTCGGCGCTGTCCCGCCCACCACACCATCCGGGAAGAATGATGGGACAGTTGCCCCTGCGAATGGGTTTGAGTTGCAGCGCCCGCTGATTCCGCCCGAGGAGACAGGGCCTGACACGCCAGCGCGTAAACCAGTGTCGGCTCCCCCACTGGACGACAAGCCGGCAGACATGGCCACGACAGCGTTTGCGGAGAGCCGAGACGTTGGTGCGATCATTCGTAAGATTGCCGCCTACTCCATCGGCAATCCACGCGAAATGAAACGGATGGTCAATCTGGCTCGCTTCTATCTTTCTTTACGCTCGGCGAGACGCGCGCGCGACGCTCATTGGCGCGCGCCAGATCTGGATCAATATGCACGCTGGATTGCGATCACATTGCGGTGGCCGGATATGTTGCGATGGCTGCAATGGGGAGCCGACGAAGCTCACTGGCCGCCGGAGCAGCAGGGAACTGACCTTGTAATCCGCCGGTTAAGGGTTCTTGAGTTCCACGCATCGACATCGGACCTCCCCGATAAGTGGCGCGCCGCGCTTAGATCCGAGCTCAATGTTCCAATCGATTCCGACAGTGACTGGGCATGCGACACCAAGCTGTTCGAGTTCTTCAAGACGGAATCTGCGTTAGCGGAGGGCAAGCGCCTCTCGGATGCGGTGATGCGCGGTTTTTGGTGATATCGCACCTTGTCATTTTAAGGGCTCAGCCAGACCAAGGGAGATGTTCGATGAAATCGTCAGCGGACAATTGCCTTGGTTCTTTCGGCTAAACCGAATTCAGCCGACCGGCTTTTGCAGGACGTCGAAGCGTGGATTGGTTTCGGAAAAGATCGGCAGGGCGGCTGCGCCGAGGATCGCGGTATCCTTGCCGGTCATGCCGATCATGACGCGGGGCACCATCCGCTTTTGATTGGGGTCGATCGGGGTGTGCAGCGGCTCCAGCCGCTCGGCAAGCCGGGCCATCAGCGATGTCGAGATGCTGCCGCCGAGCACGATGGTCTGCGGATCGAAGGCGAGTTCGAGGAAGTCGAGCGTCTGCCGCAGCGGTTGGACGGCCTGGTCGAGCCAGGCGTCCAGGCCTTCGCCGCCTCTGGCGATCCGCGCGTCGAGATCGTCAGGCGATAGCTCCTCGGCATTGGCGATGCCCATGAATTCGTAAGCGACGGTCGGCGAGACGTAGCGGTCCAGGCAGCCGCGCTTGCCGCAGCTGCAGAGCTTGCCGTGCGGCTCGACGATGATATGGCCGATCTCGCCGGCATTGTTGCGGCTGCCCTTGTAGAGATGGCCGTCGAGGAACATTCCGGCGCCGATGCCGCCGCCGCCGGCAAGAAACAGATAGACGAAGCTGCCCAAACCGCGGGCGACGCCGTGGAGGCGCTCGCCGATCGCGGCAGCCGTTGCGTCGTTTTCAACGAGCACCGGCACCTTGACCCGCTGTTCCAGCTCATACCCCACAGGAAAATCCTGCCAGCCGGGCAGATTCTGCGGGCTGAGAGAGGTGATGCCGCCATCGGCATAGCGGCCGGGCAGGGCCATGCCGACGCCGAGCAGCCGGTTTCGGTCGAATTCGAAGGCCTGCTGAATGTCCTCGACAATCGATTGCAGAACCGGCATCGCCCGTTGCGGATCGGGATGTTCGACATGGCGCTCGATGCGCGCGCAGACGGCGCCGGAGAGATCCGTCAGAACCCCGCTGGCACGCTGGCGGCCAAGTTCGAGACCGATCGAATAGGCGCCGGCGGGATTGATCGAATAGGGGATGATCGGCTGTCCGCGGGCCAGCTTCTGCGCCTCGGCCGGAACGAGAAGATGCGACCGCTCCAATTCCTCGACGATATTCGACACGGTCTGGGCCGTCAGCGCCGTCATCCGCGCGATCGCCGCGCGCGACAAGGGACCATGCGTCCGCACGGCTTCGATCACCACACGCCGGTTGTGGGATTTGGCCTGCTCGAGATTCGTGCCGGAGATCGCCTTCATGTCGCCTTCAAAGGAAATGAGGCCTCACCCTTGTCACAAGACGGATAGGGATGAAAGCCACATTCTTCGTCAGGTCTATTGAACCTCAGCATCACCAGGGGCAACGGCATTGCGGCGCTGCAGCAGGCCGAGAATTGTGATGCCCGACAATCCGGTGACGGCGCTCAGCATGGCGGTTCCGGAATAACCCGCGACCGATGTGCCGACGGCAAAGACCAGCGCGCCGATGCCCGCACTGGCAAAGATATTGACCGAGATCAGCGCACTGCCGAGCCCCGGCCGATCGGCAATGAGATCCTGCAGATAGGTGATCGGAATGCTGATGATCGCCGCAGCACCGATGCCGGCAAGCAAGGTCAGCGCATAGAGGTGCCACGGCTCAGAGGCAAAACCGAGAAGGCTGAGGAACAGGGCATAGATGATCGTGCCGGCGGCAAGCGCCGTCATCTGGCCGGCGTTGCGCGCAATCCGCGACCAGACGATGATGAAGACGACTTCCAGCAATGCGACGATGCCGACAAGGATGCCGACATCGCTCAGCCGGCCATGGGCAGCACCTGTGGCGATCAGCGGCAGAAGCGCGTCGTTCAGATGCAGCGTGCTTGATATCAGCGCCACCCCTGCGATATGCGCCGAGATCCGCGGCGAAACCACCTGCCTGAGCGCCCCGAGATAGCTGAGGTGATGAACTGCGGCCATTTTCGCTCCGGCCCGTTTCGGCAGGGCGAAGAGGATGATGCCCTGGCACAGAAGGCACGAGACGGCGGCGAAGAGATAGGCCGGCAGCATGCTCGATGCACCGGAGAGTACAAGGCCTGTAATGCCCGGAATCAGCACCCAGGAGAGTGAGATCATCGCGCGCACGCCTGAATTGGCCGTCACCATGTCATTCCGGTTCATGCCCTGCATTGCCGCGCGCGCATTGGCAAACAGCAGCGAATTCAGCGCTCCGAAGATCGGCAGCGGCAGCAGGCCGCTGAGGGCGAAGATGGCCGCGCTCGGAAAGGCATAGACCATGCCGTAACCGATAATGCCGAAGATGCAGGCGCCGATCATCGCCGAACGGTATTCGCCGAGCCGGTCCGCAAGATTGCCGAGCAGGACGCTGACGATCACGTTCACCGCCGCCGAGGCGAAGCTCAGGACGGAATAGAGGCCGTCGCTCAAGCCCAGTTCGCGGATGCCGACGATCGAACGATAGGGCGCTGTCATCGCCCCCGCCATTCCGAACGTGAAAATGGCGATCATGCTGGCGCGGATCGCCGGATTGCGGAAGACGTCGGGGAAGAGGCGGCTCATGGGGTCATCAATTGTCAGGGAAATCGGCAGGCGCGGCCGCGGCGGGCAGTCCGGAAGGTCATGTTATCGTTTCGGCTCAGAGATCGCAGCCCAGAATTTCAATAATATTCCGATTGCGAGAAGGTTCGCGCCAGTTCGGCCTGGCCGGCGGTGAGGCCGCAATCGACGGGCAGGCAGACGCCTGAAATGGCGGCGGCGAGCGGACCGGCCAGGAAGCCGACGGCATTGGCGACATCTTTCGGATCGACGACGCGCTGCAGCGGATACCAGCGGCGCGCCTCCTCGAAGACATTCGGATTGGCGGCGGCGCGTTTCTCCCAGGCCTGCGTCTTCACCGTGCCGGGGGCGACGGCATTGGAGCGGATGCCGAACTTGCCGTATTCGACGGCGACCAGCCGGGTGAAATGCAGAAGCCCGGCCTTGGCAGCGCTATAGGCCGGATGCCCGAAGACATTCATGCCGTTGACCGAGGCGATGTTGACGACGGACCCCTTCGAAGCCTTCAGCATCGGCTCGAAGGCACGGAAACACAGGAATGCCGCTTCGAGGTTCAGCGCATTGTCCGCCCGCCAGATCTCCGGCGTCGTCTCGTGCAGGCTGGTGGCCCGCGCCGCGCCGGCATTGTTGACCAGGGTTCGCACCAGGCCGGCTTCGGCGGCACGGCTGACCAATTCCGATATGCTCGCCTCGCGGGTCACATCGCACCCGGCGGCGACGAAGCGATCGGCTGGCCCGAGCTTCGAGGCGACGGCTGAGGCAGCCGCAGCATCGATATCGGCGAGAAACACGACATCATGGTCATCGGCGAGCTTTGCTGCGATCGCGGCCCCGATATCGCCCGCCGCGCCGGTCACGATGGCTATCGACTTCGTCATTTTCCCAGACTCCCGTTCATCAGCTTCAATCTCCAAGCAATTGCCGGTCGTCGCCGTCGCGGTGAATGACGAGCTGCTGCTTGATGCGCCGCAGCGTGGTCGTCGCCTTCGGCTGAACCGCATAGGCGACCAGGCTCGAGAGAATATCGACCGTCGCGATATAGGCGATGCGCGTCGAAGTCGGGCGGTAGATATTATTGCCTTCGGGAAGGTCGATCGGCACGACGATTTCGGCCGCCTTGGCAACCGGGCTTTCCGTCTGGGTGAGAGCGATCGTCTTGACCTTCGTGTCGCGGGCAAGCTCGAAGGCCCGCACCAGCTCCAGATTGCGCCCCGAGAAGGACGAGCCGATCAACACGTCGCCCGGCCTTGCTGCCGCCGCCATCATCAGCTGCATGCTGTGATCGGAACTGGCGGTAATGCGAAGCCCGAGCCGGAAGAGCCGGTTCTGCAGCTCGTCGGCGATCATCGACGAATTGCCGCCAGAGCCGAAGGCGTAGATCATATCGGCCTTGGCGATGTGTGAAACGGCGGCTTCGATGGCGGCAAGATCGAGCGACCGGTGCAGCAGAAACAGCGCGTTCTGCGCCTTGGTGATGATATCCTGGGCGACATCGGCCGGATCGGTGCTTTTCGATTCCGGCTTCAGATAACGCACGCCGATATGGGCAGTGCGGGCGAGCTGCACCTTGAAATCGGAAAAGCTCTCGCAGCCCAGCCGCCGGCAAAAGCGGGTGACGGTCGGCGGCGATACCTCGGCGCGTTCGGCAAGCTCGATGATCGAGGCGTTCACGGCGAACTCGAAATCATTGACGATGATCTCGGCGATGCGGCTTTCGGAGGGAGAGAGCCGGCCCTTGTCTTCCTGCAATGTCGAAAAGATATCCAAAGCCGCTCCCGCCCTTATTCCTTATGCACCCTTCTTCTTATAGGCCACGCAGTCGATCTCAACCTTGCAATCGACCATCATCGACGATTGCACACAGGCGCGCGCCGGCGGATGCTCGCCGAAATACTCCTGATAGATCTTGTTGAAGGTCCAGAAGTCGCGCGGATCGTCGAGCCAGACGCCGACGCGCACGACATCCTCGACGCCGTATCCGGCCTCTTCGAGAATCGCCAGAACATTGGCGATCGTCTTGTGGGTCTGGGCGATGATGTTGCCGTCGATGATCTCGCCATCTTCCATTGCAACCTGGCCGGAAACATAGAGCCATCCGTCGGCCTCGACCGCACGCGCGAAAGGCAGCGCCTTGCCGCCGGCCCCCGTTTGAACAGTGCCATAGCGCTTGATGGGCATGCTGAAGTCCTTGCAAATTATTTTCTTGATACGTTGACAAATGACCATAGAAAGCAGAATTTGACCAGTGAAAAACACGAATTATGAAAAGAATTTCAATCCGGGGCTGATATGCGCGACCCTTTCCAGAATCCTTTCCCCACCGACAACGCCCGGCAGGCGATCTGGGAAATGCTCGTTCCGCGCGATATCGATGCTTTTCTCGCCGCCGACTGGTCGAAGGTCGAGCATGATTTCGTCGAAGAGGGCTTCATCGGCATTGATGCCCAGAAGCAGGTCAGCCCCGACCGGTGGCGCCTGGCATTTCCGACGCTCGCGGCCTATCGCCAGGAATGGCTGAGGCAGGCGAAGGATTTCGCCGAGCAGAGCTTCGCGGAAGATCCGCGCACGGCGATCTTCACCACGACGACGCTCGAGGATATCGAGATCGAAGGCGAGATGGCGCTGGTGCGCAAGAAATTCGACGGCGGCATCACCAGGGCTGACGGCACCCGCGACATCCTGCAATGGCAGACGCTCTATTATTGCCGGCTGCACCAGGGGCGCTGGAAGATCTCAGGTTTCACCGGCTACCTGCCGAACCCGATGGGCTAAAGCGGGAAGACAACACGAAGGCGACTTTCTTGCGCATTTTCACGGCGGCATTGGCGACCGAGACCAATACTTTCTCCCCGATCTGCGTGGATCGCCGCGCATTCGAAGCCTCGCTTTATGCGCCCCCCGGCCAGCATCCGGAAACACCGACCCTCTGCACCGCACCGATCACCGTCGGAAGGCGCGTCACCCGGGAAAAGGGCTGGCAGCTGATCGAGGGAACCGCCACCTGGGCCGACCCCGCCGGCCTCGTCAACCGGACGACCTATGAGGAGCTGCGCGACGAAATCCTCGGCCAGCTCCGCGTGGCCATGCCGGTCGATGCCGTCGTCATGGGCCTGCATGGCGCCATGGTGGCGGCCGGATATGAGGATACGGAAGGCGATCTTCTCCAGCGCATGCGCGAGATCGTCGGACCGGATGTGCTCATCTGCGCCGAACTCGATCCGCACAGCCATCTGACGGCCAAACGTGTCGCGGCGCTCGATTTCGCCGTCTATTTCAAGGAATTTCCGCACACCGATTTCGTCGATCGCGCCGAGGATCTCTGGCGCATCGCCGTCGACACGCTGGAAGGCCGGGTCAAGCCTGTTATCTCGGTGTTCGACTGCCGGATGATCGACGTCT
Source organism: Rhizobium sp. CIAT894 (assembly GCF_000172795.2). Lineage (NCBI taxonomy): Bacteria > Pseudomonadati > Pseudomonadota > Alphaproteobacteria > Hyphomicrobiales > Rhizobiaceae > Rhizobium > Rhizobium sp. CIAT894. The sequence goes on along the minus strand of NZ_CP020951.1, from coordinate 377,925 downwards.
TCCCGACCTCGCGCGAGCCGATGCGCTCCTTCGTCGACAAGATCATGCGGATCGAAAAGGACGATCCCGATATCCTGTCGATCTCGGTGATCCACGGCTTCATGGTCGGCGACGTTCCCGAGATGGGAACGAAGCTGCTCGTCGTCACCGATAACAAGCCGGAAAAGGGCGCGGCTTTGGCGCGCGAGCTCGGACTCGAACTGTTTTCCAAGCGCGGCACCTTCATGGTCCCGCAGATCGACGAGAAAGAAGCCGTCTCGCGCGCGATTGCCGCGACCGCATGGCCCGTCGTCATCGCCGATGTCTGGGACAATCCGGGCGGCGGCACGGCGGGCGATGCGACCGTTGTTCTCGCCGAGCTGATGGCCCGCGGCGTTACCAGTGCGGCAATCGGCACCATCTGGGACCCGGTGGCGGTGCAGATCTGTTTTGCGGCGGGCGAGGGGTCTGAGATTCCGCTGCGCTTCGGCGCCAAATCGGCGCCCGGCACCGGCAACCCGATCGACGGCACGGTGAAGGTCGTCAAGCTGGTAAAAAATGCCGAGATGCAGTTCGGCGAGAGCCTGGCGCCTTTCGGCGACGCCGCCCATATCGCGCTCGACGGCATCGATATCATCCTCAATTCGACGCGCGCCCAGAGCTTCGATCCGAGCCTGTTTTCAGTGATGGGCATCGATCCCGAGAAGCAGAAGATCCTGGTGATCAAATCCACCAATCACTTCTTCGCGTCCTTCTCCAGGATCGCCGCCGAGATCCTTTACTGCTCCGCCGGAACGCCCTATCCCAATAATCCGGCGACGACGCCATACCGGCGGGCGCCGAAGACCATCTGGCCGATCGTGGCCGATCCACACGGAAGAGAACGCGGAGCCGCCTAGATGTCTGATGCCAGCTTTGCCGTCGTCGCCAGGGCAGGAGACAGGATCGCCGATCTCTCGACGCCGCGCCCCGTGATCGACGAAGACAGGCTGGCCGCCAACATCGCCCGCGTTCAATCCCACATGGATCAGCACGGGCTGAACTTCCGCCCGCATATCAAGACGCACAAGATTCCGGCGCTCGCCGTCGCGCAGCTTGCCGCCGGCGCCAGGGGCATCAATTGCCAGAAGGTGACGGAGGCCGAAGTCTTTGCCGCAGCCGGCTTCGGCGACATCCTGATCACCTTCAACATAATCGGGCAGCAGAAGCTCGAACGCCTGGAAAAGCTGAACGAGAAAATCCCGGCGCTGAAGGTTGTCGCCGACAGCGAAACGACGGTCGACGGCCTCTCGGCGCATTTCTCCGGCCACCAGCCGCTGACGGTGCTGGTGGAATGCGACACCGGCGGCGGCCGCTGCGGCGTGCAGACGCCTGAAGAAGCGGCCGCGCTCGCCAGGCGCATCGCCGCCGCCGACGGCCTCACCTTCGGCGGCATCGTCACCTATCCGAAGCCGCAAGCGGCCGCCGCCGTCGAGGCCTTCATCGTCGAGACGCTAGACCGCCTGAAATCCGACGCCATCGCCTGTCCGATCGTCAGCAATGGCGGAACGCCGAGCCTGTTCGAGGCGCATCTCGTCCCTTCGGCCACCGAACACCGCGCCGGCACCTATATCTACAACGACCGCCAGATGGTGCGCATGGGCCATTGCACCGAGGATGACTGCGCCATGCATGTGCTGGCAACCGTCGTCTCACGGCCCACCGCCGACCGCGCCGTCATCGATGCCGGCTCGAAGGCGCTGACCTCGGACCTCCAGGGCTTCAGCGATTACGGCCTGATCGTCGGCTATCCCCAGGCGCGGATCACCAGCCTCTCGGAAGAACACGGCGTGATCGATCTCTCAAACTGCACCGGCCCCCGGCCGCAGATCGGCGAAAAGCTCTTCATCATCCCGAACCACACGTGCGTGGTTTCCAACCTGTTCGATACGATGGTGTTTCATCGGGGCGGGGTGGTGACCCGTGTCGAGGACGTCGCAGCGCGCGGTCTCGTCTGGTAGGGATCCCAGTTGAGAGGGAAATGACCGTGATCGGATGGTTCCTGTAAGAAACACCGCTAATTACGGGGTGCGCCTCATGAGGGCGAAACAGGAGAGTGCTATGATCAAACGATGGCTTTCCGCAACCTATCCAATGCGTCGTCCAGCTCCGTGAACCCTGCTAGGATGTGTGTCATCCACTGCACCATGTCACTGCTGTCCGGTTTAAATTTAGTGGACATGGTGCACGGTGTTGATTCTACTCGTATTCGAGCGTTTCGCGACGATCTCGGACACGAAATAGGAGCAACACCGTGCGGCATGACAATAGCGTCTTTCATGATCTGTTGAAGCGGATTCCGTGGACGATCTTCGAAAGACTTGTGGAGGAGCATCAGGCCGACAAGCATGTTCGGCGGCTGTCGACGAAGAGCCAGTTGATCGCCCTGCTTTACGGCCAGCTTGCCGGTGCCGTCAGCCTGCGCGAGATCGTCGGGTCCCTGGAAAGCCATAGTGCCCGCCTTTACCATCTCGGCGCTCGCCCGGTGTCGCGCTCGACTTTCGCCGATGCCAACGGCCTGCGTCCGAGCGCCGTTTTTACCGAGTTGTTTACGCAGATGCTGGCCCGCGCCGGGCGCGGCCTCAAGCGGGCCATCGGCGAGGCGGTCTATCTGATCGACGGCAGCAGTCTGCCACTTTCCGGGGCGGGATCGCAGTGGGCCCGCTTTTCCGATCAGGCCTGCGGCGCCAAGATGCACGTCGTCTATGATGCCAATGCCGAACGGCCGATCTATGCGGCCGTCACCGCGGCCAATGTCAACGACATCACCGCCGCCAAGGAGATGCCGATCGAGGCGGGCGCCACCTATGTCTTCGATCTCGGCTATTACGATTTCGGCTGGTGGGCGAAGCTGGATGCCGCCGGCTGCCGCATCGTCACCCGCCTCAAGTCCCATACGAAACTGACAGCGAGCGCCGAGCAGGCGGTCAACGAGGATGCCGGCATCCTGTTCGACCGCATCGGCCTGTTGCCGCAGCGCCAGGCCAGGAGCCGCCGCAATCCGATGAACCGGCCGGTGCGCGAGATCGGCGTGCGGATCGAAACCGGCAAGATATTGCGCATCTTCTCCAACGATCTTACCGCCCCGGCCGAGGAGATCGCCGCACTTTACAAGCGCCGCTGGGCGATCGAACTGTTCTTCCGCTGGGTCAAGCAGACGCTGAAAATCCGCCATTTCCTCGGCAACAGCGAAAATGCAGTGCGCATCCAGGTGGCCGTCGCTCTGATCGCCTATCTGCTGCTGCAGATGGCAAAGGCCGACCAGGCCACCATCATAAGCCCGCTGGCCTTCGCCCGCCTGGTGCGCACCAACCTGATGCACCGCAAAAGGATCGACCGCCTGCTAAAACCACGCAACAACCCTCCCGGAAATCCCGGCCAGATGAGCCTCCAATGGTGACACAATTTAAACCGGACAGCAGTGGCACCATGTCCGTAGTGGGTGTGATCAAGTTGGCCGCAACGACATGGCGATGAGCCGCCCCACCTCGCAGTTCCCAAAGTCGCTGAAGGCCATTTACGAAATCGACATCGAATGCACCGACGTTGACTCCGATGGAGCCTAGAAGCTTGAAATAGTGTCTTACGCCGATGCCGTGATTGTCTTTCAGCGCCTTTTTGTACTGTATTTCGCTCCGTTTTAGCAGTCTCTCGAGTTCGACGCTTGCGGTAGCGGCGTAACTCTTCTTGATCTGAACCATGAATCCGGGACTTCCCAAGACAGCTTTCAACGCGTCCCTGTCGGTGTTGTCAGCGGGAAAATTCACAAAAGGTGTGATGCAGAGGTGCTTCGCGACGCGACCAAGTTTTCGTGCATTGTAGAACTTCTGATACGCTTCCTGAGAAATCTTGCCACAACGCTCTTCAATGTAGTGCTCGCATGCGGCTGCACCAAAGACAGCAAAAGCGGAAATCAAATCGGCCTCAGCCTGCGTCCACGGAGTGGGAATGATCGGGGTAGCGGGTAGCGTGGCTACAAGATGCTGCAACCGAGCTACCAATTGCTGAAGCTCCGGAGACGGCATATAGGCTAACCAATCTGATATTCGTCAGAAGGGTAAGGACGGACGGCAGCGCCTATCACATTGTTCAGGGAGTGCCCCCACGCTTCAAAACGAAGGGCCGTAGCCGCCTCAGTTTTTGTTGAGCTTTGGAGCGCCCGCACAAACTCCGCATTGCCCTCGCACAGGTCTTTGAAGCCCCCTTGCAGGGCCTGTGCATGAGGGAGCGCCGCTTCAGCAGTGCTTGGGTCGGCAAAATAGTAATTCATTATGTCCATGACCGCGCGGTTACGGGCGGGCTGGAAGCGCTCGTTCTGCCAGATTCGATAGGCATTCTCGCCAAAGATATCGAACGTCGTTTCTATCGCGCGTTCATATCGAAGCCATGCATCTTCAAGCTGGGCGCGACGCGGGCGGAAGTGAGAGGTGAGGTCGTTTGTCACGCCGTCCAAAAACTTCTTGAGGTTACCGCGATACGAGGCCCCGTACATGTCGAACGCCAGATGACGCAGGGCCACTTCCATGTCACGCATTCGAAAATCGGGAACCTGCGCAAAAATCAGCCTCATCCCTGGTGAGTTGGTCGTTTGCTCGTCCAGCCAAGTCATAAACTCGCCCGGATAAAGTGCACGACGCAACTCCTGTGACGACAAAGGCACACTGTTTTGGTTGAGGCGGAGGAACAGCAGGTAGACCAACTCACTCGACCGCCAGTTTTTAATGACGATAGTCCGAACTGTGTGCGACTGAAAAGCCCCAACGGCGTCGGCAAGATCATCACGTTTCAGCATTTCATCGTACGTCAAGCCCTCAAGGTCTTCACGATATTCGCAGTTCTTCAACCGCAACGGCCGTCGCTTGTCGGCGCAGAAACGGGCAATGGAGTTAAGGCGTTGCTTGCCGTCGATAACCGCAAATCTGCCCGGGCGCGTTTCGGCAAGAACGATTTGCGGTACGGGCAGGCGAAGAAACAGGCTCTCAATGAACTTTGACATCTTGTCTTCAGTCCAGGCCACACGCCGCTGGTAGTTCGGCGCGAGGTCGATAATCTGCCTGTCCAGAAGATCGGTCAGAACACTTATCGTCCAGTCGGTCGGTGCGACTACCATTTCCTGAAAATCGCGGTCGCCAATGGCCAATTCAGATTCAGACACCTCGCCATAGGCATCTAAAATGTCGTCATCAATATCGGCCATCGTCGTAATCCTTGCAGGTGATCTTCAGCTATATCATTCAATTCATAGCTGTCTATAGAAGCAAATAACCCTGCCCTCTATGAAGCCGGCGCAGACAGTCGAATTACGTTGCGCGGGCCATAAGGCCGCAGTTGCACGCGTGCGCACGGCGCATAACTTGGCCGCGTTAAGGGCGGACGTTGCCACCGTTGTCGAACGTTGCTAGGCATACACAAATTCAATGTCCGCACACCCTTCGAGAATTCCAATCATCTCCTCGACGACCTCCGAGCACGTATGAATTTTTTCGCTGCCATATTGGGTGGACTCGCCATTTGCGTCCTGCTGCTCATAGCCACTATAGCTGCCCTCTTTCTTGGCTTGCGCAGCATCTGGCGGCGGACACAGCCTAACCAATTGGTTCTGAGAGGTCTCATCATCGCTCTTGGTCTGGGGGTTATCGCATTCCCCTACGTTGCCACTAAAATTGGGGAGCGACACCACGTTCTCGCACGCGTTCCCGAACCGCTCGAAGTGGCGGAGATCGAATACCGCCTGGAAGAATCTTGGGGTGTCGGTTTCATGCCCGGCGACAACGAGACCGGCTTCGTTGTCTATCGGCTAACCGATGACAGCGCAGACTGGGCACGGAAACAGGGGAGTCAGCTGGGCGATATTCTTTCGGGAGTAAAAGGAGCGTGGCGTGAAACACCGGTCGACGACAGTAGCGACGAAACAGCGATAGCCAAATGGCATCCCTACGACCGTGATCCGGGTATGATGGCAACAGAGCTTCCTAAGCACCACCCTCCCACAATATTCGAATACCTGGAAAAGTATGGCTTCACGATCCCGATTGAAGAAGGGCGTGACCACGAAGCCAACCAATCGATCCAATCAAGTGGATCGTTTTATTCCTACGGACAGGGCGGCAGTGTGACGATCGTTGATCCGGGTCGAGGTAAGGTTTATTTCGCCTATGCTGGGTGAGCATCCCTGACCAGCAGGACGAACTACCGACACAGAGCCACTTGTTCATGCCGCCGTCGGGTTGATCACGTTCATGTCGATCTCCGTCAGTTCCACGCACCGCTCAAACGCAATGCCTGCCTCGTCGAAGAGATGGCAGTCCGCAGCGTTGATGCCGGTGGCCACAGGCGCATCCGCGCGGATGCCGACGCTGCCGGGGAGCATGGCGCAGAAGTTCTCGGCCTCGCCGTTGAGCGAGGCATAGGCGACCGTATTGGCGCCGAGGCGTTCGATGACCGTGGGCGCCACGGTAAAGACGATGTCGCCGCCGTTGAGCTGGATATGCTCCGGGCGGATGCCGAGCGTCAGGGTCTTGCCTGATATGCCGTCGCGCGGCGTCACCGGCAGGAGGGCGGTCTGGCCGCGATATTCCACCTCCACGCCGGCGGCGCTGACGCTCTTGCAGGTGACGGGCAGGAAATTCATTTTCGGGTTGCCGATGAAGCCGGCGACGAACTGGTTGGCGGGCTTGTGGTAAAGCTCCAGCGGCGCGCCGGTTTGCGAGATATTGCCGGCGTCGAGCACGACGATGCGGTCGGCCATCGTCATCGCTTCGACTTGGTCGTGCGTGACATAGATCATCGTCGCCTTCAGCTGCCGGTGCAGCTTGGCAAGCTCGATGCGCATGTCGGCGCGCAGTGCTGCGTCGAGGTTGGACAGCGGCTCGTCGAACAGGAATATCTTCGGTTCGCGCACGATGGCGCGGCCGATCGCGACGCGCTGGCGCTGGCCGCCGGAGAGCATGCCGGGCTTCTGCTGCAGCCGCTCTTCGAGGTGCAGGATGCGCGCCGCGTTCTCAACCCTGGCCTTGAGCTTTGCCTCTTCCATCTTTTCGACGCGCAGCGGGAAGGCGATGTTTTCGAAGACGGTCATGTGCGGATAGAGCGCGTAGGACTGGAACACCATGGCGATGCCGCGCTTGACCGGCGGCAGGTCGTTGACCCTGACGCCATTGATGACGATGTCGCCCGCCGTCGTCGCATCGAGGCCGGCGATCATCCGCAACAGGGTGGATTTGCCGCAGCCGGACGGCCCGACGAAGACGACGAACTCGCCATTCCTCACCTCGAGCTGCACGCCCTTCAGAACTTCGTAATCGCCGTAGAATTTCTGAACTTTGTTGAGAAGGAGCTGTCCCAAAAATCTGTCTCCGCCGGCGGTCTTCGTCGCACATTCGATAGAGGGGAGGGGCCGCGGCTTGTGCCGCGACCCCAGGGAGAGCCTCAAAAAGGCTTACTTGAAGGCTTCGATTTCGCCGGCGGCCTTCTTGAGTGCGGCTTCCGGTTCGGCCTTGCCTGTCACGACCGACTGGATCATCTCGATCATCGAGTTCTGGAAGCCCTTATAGTCGGTGAAGAGCGGCTCGGGACCACCATAGCTGATGCCCTCGATGAGCGGCTTCCAGTAGGGGTCCTTGGCGACGAACTCGTCGACCTTCTTCGAGGGACGCAGCGGGGTGAGGCCGGCGCCGCCCTGCAGCTCGTATTCCGACTGGACATCGGGCGAGGTGATGAACTTGGCGAACTCGGTCGCCTTGTCCTCGACGCCGGAGCCCTTGAAGATCGCCAGGCTGTCGGTGATCAGCAGCGTGCCCGGGCCCTTGGCGTCGGGGCCGAGCGGCAGCGTCGTAATGCCCCAGCTGATCTGCGTCTTCTTCAGGCGGTCGGCGGCACCAGAGCCGGCCTGGATCATCGCCACCTTGCCGTCGAGGAAGATGGCGCGGACTTCGTTCTGCTCATAGGCGGTCGGGCCTTCTTCGGAGTAGGGGACGATGTCCTTATAGGCCTTCAGCGCAGCGAGGATCTGCGGGCTGTCGAGCGTGACCTTGCCTTCGGCATCGGTCACCGCGCCATTGTTGGTGTAAACCCAATGCATGAACTGGTGCATGGTGTTGTCGAAGGTCTTGGCGGAGAGACCGAAGCCCGGAATGCCGGTCTTTTCCTTGATGGTCTTTGCCATCTCGATTTCTTCGGCCCAGGTCTTCGGCGGCTTCTCGGGGTCAAGGCCGGCCTGCTTGAAGAGATCCTTGTTCCAGTAAAGCGCCTTGGTGGAGAAGGCGATCGGAACGCCCCACTGGTTGCCCTCGAAGGTCACCGTGTCGACGATGTGGGGGTAATAGGTCTTCTTCTCGTCATCGGTCATCGGCACCGGAACGATAAGATCGTTCTGCGCGAATTCCTTCAGCGTGCGCGAGCCGACATAGGCCATGGCAACCGGCGTGCCGGCGGCGGCCAGCGTCGTCGCCTTGTCCTGGCACTGCGCCCAGCCGACGACTTCAGGCGCGATCTTCCAGCCTGCGTTCTTTTCTTCCCACTGCTTGATGTATTTGACGTGGACCGGGTCGATCGTGTCGCCGCAATAGATCCAGCTGATTTCCTTGTCGGCCGCATGGGCAGTGACCGCGGTCAATGCCGTCGAACCAAGCAAAGCGAGGGCCATAAGGCCTGTCTTGATTGTTATGCTCACGTCGTGACTCCCGTTCTTGTGTTAGCTGTTCACTCGTTTTTTGATCTTATTGTTTCACCGCACCGGCGGTCAGCCCGCCGACAAGGTAGCGCTGAAGGAAGAAGATGACGACCATCGCCGGCGCGATGCCGACGAAGGAAGCCGCCATCAGTTCGTTCCAGATGACCTCCTGCTTGCCGAAGTAAGCAAAGAGACCCACCGGAAGGGGCATGTATTCGGTCTTCGAGTTGAAGGTCAGCGCGAAGATGAATTGCTGGGCGTAAGCGCCGATGAAGGTGGTGATGGCGACGACGATGATCCCCGGCATCGCAATCGGCAGGATGACGCGGCGCAGCGTGTAGAAATGGCTGGCGCCATCCATATAGGCCGCTTCGTTGAGCTCCTGCGGAATGCGGATCATATAGGTGCGCAGCAGCCAGATCGCCGAGGGGATCAGGAAGGCGACACCGGGCACGATCATGGCGAGATAGGTGTTGAGCACGCCCATGCTGCGCATCAGCCGGAAGAGCGGGATCAGAAGCACGGCGCCGGAGAACATGTTCACCGTCAGGAAGGCGCCGAGCAGGATGCCCATGCCCTTGAATTCGAACTTGGCGAAGGCATAGGCCGCCGGAATGACGAGGCAGAGCACGATCAGCGTGACGATGATCGAGATGAAGAAGGAGTTGAAGATATAGCGCCCGAAACCCGGCACGCTGACCCACATCGTCCGGTAGGCTTCGAAGGAGCCGTTCTCCGGCCAGAAGCGGTAGGGCGAGGAAAAGAGCTGGCTGAGCGGCTTCAACGATACCATGAAGCCTTCGAAGAAGGGCGCCAGCACGAAGAACAGAAACAGCGCGATGCCGCAATAGATCAGGATGATTTCCCACCAGCGGTAACGGTCGATCATGGCCGGGCTGCTCATGCGCGCTTCTCCGGGTTGAGGCGGCGGGTGACGCGGAAATAGGCAAAGCAGAAGAGCGACAGGAAGATGCAGATCAGCACGGCGCGCGCCGCCCCTTCACCGTATTTCTTCGAGCCGATGGCGGTCTGATAGGTGTCGATGATCATCGTCGTCGTCTCGCCGCTCGGGCCGCCCTGGGTCAGGATCCAGATGATGTCGAACGAGTTGAAGGTGGCGATCAAGGACAGCATCGACATGGTGATGATCGCGGGCACCATCAGCGGCAGGGTGATGCGGCGGAAGCGGTACCAGCGGCCGGCGCCGTCGGTCCAGGCGGCCTCGTAGAGATCCTTCGGGATCGACTGGATCGCCGCCAGGAAATAGATCGTCACCAGCGGCACGCCGATCCACACGTCGGTGACGATGGTCGCCCAGAAGGCGGTGCTGCCATAGGCGAGGAAGGCGACCGGGCCGTCGACCAGGCCGAAGCGCTGCAAGACGCCCGATATCATCCCGAACTGGCCGTTATACATCCAGCCCCACATGAAGATGCCGATCGCCATCGGCACGATCCAGGGCGGCATGGTCAAGAGCCGGAACAGCGAGCGGCCGGGCACCGCGGCATTCAGCATCGTCGCGCCGAAGGTGCCGATCACCATTTTCAGCGCAACAGAGAAGAAGGTCCAGATGAAGGTGCGGAAGATGACCTCCGCAAAGGTGGCGTTGAAGATCTTCTGGTAATTGACCCAGCCGACCCAATTGGTGGTCTTCTTCAGCGATGCGTCGGTGAAGGAGAGGATGAAGGTATCGACGAGGGGATAGGCGACGATGGCGAGAACATAGAGAACGGCCGGAAGGAGGAGGATCCAGGCGAAGATGAAGGCGCTTCTTTGAACACTCATCTTGCCGCCGTCCTCAAGCCGCTCTTGCGTGAAGGGCCTCATCGAAGCGGTCCCAGATGGGTCTGAGATCGACGACGGTTTTCTTCATCCTCGCTTCGTCCATCGCGAGCGCCAGAATGCCGGCTTCGAGCGCGTTCAGCGTGGAAACGGGAAGTTCGAGCCCGGTGCGCACGCTTTCCAAGAGATCGCTCGCCATCTGTTCGTCGGCGCCATAATGCTGGGAGAGCTCGGTGGCGGCATATTTGTTTTCCACCACCTTGTTGCCGGTCAGCTGCTCGTGCACATCGAGATAGCCGCGCACGAAATCGCCTTCGGCCATGCCGCGCGATCCCATGATGGCGAAACGGCGGAACTGGTCGGGCACGTTCAGATTGGTGTGAAAATTCATGCCGACGCCATTTTCATATTCGACGATCGCCACCTGATAGTCGATGATATCGGCATCGCTGTCGAAGACCTTGTCCGAGCCCATCCAGCCGCTCGGCTTGCGATGGAAAAGCTCGAGATCGTTGATGCCCTCGCGTGCCGGGTCGTTGGCCGGAGTGAAGCTCTTGCGGCCGCCGAAACTGGCGACGCGCTCCGGCCTTGCGCCGACAACACCATTATAGAGGTCGAGGTCGTGGCAGCATTTCTCCAGCATGAAGCTGCCGGAATAGCGCTCGTAGCGGCGCCAGTCGCGCATGAAGAAGGCACCGTGATAGGGCTCGATATGTTCGGACGCCTCGATCGAGACGATCTGGCCGAGTTTGCCCGCGGCCTGGATGGCGCGCAGATCCTTGTAGAGAGGCGAATAGCGCAGCACTAGGCCGACCATCAGCCGCTCATGGCCGAACTTCGCCATCAGATGCGCCAGCTCGATGCTTTCGGCAATCGTGGTAACGATCGGTTTTTCGCAGAAGACCTTGAGACCGGCCTCAAGCCCGAGCCTGATATGGCCGAGATGCAGGTGATTGGGGGAGCCGATCATCAAGAGATCGAGCTTTTCGGAAGCGAGCAGCTCTTCCGGCGAGCCATAGGCCTTGCCGACCGAGATTCCCTTTTCCGTCAATCCTGGAAGCCCGGCGGGTTCCGGATCCACATAGCCGACAATGTCGAAGCTGCTATCGATCGCTTTGAAGACGTAGCCGAGATAGCCGAGCCGGAATCCGAGCCCGATGATTCCCACTTTCATGCCGATCAGGTTCCCAATTTAGGTAATTTATTTTCTTTAAGTTGGGACAAAAAACGAGAGGCGTCAATAGAAAACGGGCCTCACAGCGTGAATATGAAATTTATTTTCATAGATCGGTAGGCGGCTGCCGATTGTGCGCCGCGACCGGCCGGACCTCGATTACAGCATGGAAACGCCGGCACGCGCCTGAGGCGGCAGGCGAATTCGGGCCTCACGCTCATCTCGCGAAATGTTGAAAAGAACCGCGAGTTTACGTGTGTAGGATGATCCGAGAACCCGAGGCCAGGAGGAGCCATCATGACCCGCATGACAGCCAAGGATTTCCCGCAGGAACTTCTCGAACTCTACGATTACTACGCGCATGGGAGAATCACCAAGCGCGAGTTTCTCGACCGGGCCGCCAAATTCGCCGTCGGCGGCGTAACGGCAGCCGCCATTCTGGCCTCCCTCAGCCCCGATTATGCGCTGGCGACCCAGGTGGAGTTCACCGATCCCGACATATCAGCGGAATACATCACCTATCCCTCGCCGAAAGGAAATGGAGACGTTCGCGCCTATCTCGTCCGCCCCGCAAAAGCCGCCGGCAAAGTCGCGGCCGTGGTGGTCGTGCACGAGAACAGAGGCCTCAACCCCTATATCGAGGATGTGGCGCGGCGTGTGGCAAAGGCCGGTTTCATCGCGCTGGCGCCGGATGGACTGACCTCGGTCGGCGGCTACCCCGGCAACGACGAAAAAGGCAAGGAGCTGCAGCAGAAGGTCGACCCGGAGAAACTGATGAACGACTTCTTCGCCGCCGTCGAATTTCTGATGAAGAGCGACCTCACCACCGGCAAGGTCGGCATCACCGGTTTCTGCTACGGCGGCGGCGTCGCCAATGCCGCGGCGGTCGCCTATCCCGAACTTGCCGCCGCCGTGCCGTTCTACGGCAGGCAGCCGCGCGCCGAGGACGTGCCGAAGATCAAGGCGCCCCTGCTTCTCCATTATGCCGGGCTCGACAAGGGCATCAACGAAGGCTGGCCGGCCTATGAAGCGGCGCTGAAATCAGCCGGAAAAACCTACGAGGCCTATATCTATCCCGACGTCAACCACGGCTTCCACAACGATTCCACGCCACGCTACGACGAAGCGGCAGCCAAGCTCGCCTGGCAGCGAACGGTCGACTGGTTCACGAAATACCTCGCCTGAGGAGTGCCTTGAATGATCGGCGGGCGGGGAGGGCATTCCTCGCCCAGCTATCTGCGGCCGGCCGATGGAAGAGCGCGGTCGGTGATCGCATTGACGCGCAAAGAGCGCTGTAACGGCCTGAATCGCAGCACAATCCTCAAGCCGCTTCCGATTTAAGCAATTATGCGGTAGCCTGTCTGCTGGCTTTTAATCGGGCGAAGGTTTTCGCTCGACGCTGGAGACGGCCTCAAACAGCGAAGTGCCGACCGTCGGGATGTCAGAATACGTTCTGTCATCGATGCTTAGGCCAAAATGCGATGTGCACGGAACAAGGATGCCTGTCATTGGGTTTCGAACCTTAGCGTTCAAAAGGAGGAGCATTCATGCCTACGGTTGCTGCGACATCCATCACCCCACCGGACCAGCATCTTGTCACGGCGCGCGAGGCCCTTGAGCCGCTTTACGAGAAGCTCGAGCTGCAAACGGAATCGCTGGTGCTGGCCGCGGCGCTGGAAGCCGGATGGTCTTCGGATGAGGCGACGAAGGCACTGGCGGCACTCAGACTGCAGGATGCTCTTTCCACCCTTGACGAACGAACCAGCCTGTAAATTCCGAGAATATCCGCGGCCTCTAACTCAGGCAGAATTGCTAGCGGCTATTGCGAGCCGCCGCTTTTGCGTCGCCTGCGGCTGACCATCATTCCGCCGACGATCAGAACAATTCCGGTCGCGTTCGCCCAGAACGAGGTTGGAACGGCGCTGAGATAATCGAACGCCACCCCGGTTACCATCTGGCCGCCAATGATCAGCAGTGCCGCATTGACCGCGCCGATGCGCGCAATCGCCCAGCTGCCTGCCGCCACGAAGATGACGCCGATCGGACCACCGAGATAAATATACCATGGCGCTTGGGCGGCACCGGCGGGAAGCAGGCCCCCGACAAAAAGACCGAGGCAGGTGAGGACGGCAAAGCCGACGGCATGGTTCCAGAAGGATGCGATCAGCGGCGTGGTGGAGATGCTCAGCCGCCCATTGAGCTGACGGCTGAGGCCGACGAGCACGCCGCCGAGGCAGGCGAGGAGAACGAATATCGTCACGCTCCACCTCGCCCGAACAGGATAATGAGTGCGCCGCCGGTGACGACCAGGCCGAGCGCGACGATGTCTTGGAGATCCGGGCGTCGCTTCGGCAGGCCGAACAGTCCCCAACTGTCGGCCGCCAGGCTGAAAGCGACCTGACCTGCCAGACCCAAAGCCAAGGTGCCGGAGAGCCCGAGCGGCGAGTTGACCGCTGTCGAGGTCAAAATGACCGTTGCGGCGCCGGATACGCCGCCGAGATAGGCCCACAAGGGCGCTCTGGGGGTTTTTCCCGCCATCGGCGTGCGCCGGCGGTAGAGCGCCAGAAGAAGGATGACGGCAGCGACCATGCCTGTGCCGTGAGCGGTCCAGGATGAGAACAGCGGATTGGCGTAGCGCGCCAGCTCCCCATTGAGATGCACCATGAAGGTGAGGAGCCCACCGGTCGCAAAAGCGCCGATGAAATAGATGGGATGCGGATTGCGTGCCGCTTCGATGGTCATTGCAGATCCCGTCAAAGAATCGATTGCGCCCGGTATTTTTCAGATTGCTACCACAGCACGCTCAGCTTTTCAGGACGCGCAAAAGACGCCGCAGCGTCCTGATCCGGCCGGAGCTTTCGGCTTCGACATCGGAGTGCTAAACGGCAGCGTCTGCACTTAAAGGAAATATAATGAGAAAATTGCTTCGCCTGCTGCTGGTCGTCGCTCTGGCCGTCGTCGTCTTTACCGGCTTCCGCTGGTATCGCTATGTCAGCAACACCGACAGCCCCTATGATGAAATCGGCATCACCCTCAACAATGCCATGCCCGGCCCGATCAACAGCTGGGGCTGCGCCAAGCTGAAAACCACCTTTTCCGGTTCCCTGCCGCCTTTGGGCTGCGCTGCCGCCGACGCGACGCAGTGGAAGTAACACTGCAAGGCTGCGCCATCGGCGCAGCCTGAATTGCCGCGCGGCGTGGGCCGAATGCACTAGCTCAGATCGGCCAGACGGCCAGCAGGGCCGGCACGCTGACCAGCACGACGATGAGCGAGAGCGGCAGGCCCAATCGCGCATAGTCGCCAAATCGATATCCGCCCGGCCCCATCACCAGCGTGTTGCACTGGTGGCCGATCGGCGTGAGGAAATCACAGCCGGCGCCTATGGCCACCGCCATCAGAAAGGCATCGGGGCGAAAGCCCAGCTTGGCGGCAAAGGTCGCGGCGATCGGCGCCATGACCAGAACGGTCGCCGCATTGTTCAAAAACGGCGTCACGGCCATGGCCGCAACCAGGATGAGAGCCAGGGCGCCGAATGGCGGCAGCATTTCGGCGGTGCGCGACAGGAGGTCGGCGATGATCTCGGTCGTTCCGGTGGTTCGGAGCGAATCGCTGATCGGGATGAGAGCGGCCAGCATGATCAGGATGGGAGCATCGAGATGATGATAGACCTCACGTACCGGAATGGATCCGGTCATCACCATCAGAAAGGCGGCGGCGAAAAATGCCGTCGCCACGGGAATGCCGCCAAAGGCCGTCGCCGCCATCGTCGCCAGCAGGATCATGACGGGAATCATGCCGTTGCGGGCATTGCCGAGCTTCAAATCCCGTTCGACCAGCGGCAGGCAACCCCATTCGCGCAAAAGATCCGGCAGCTTCTGCAAGTCGCCCTGCAAGACCACGACGTCGCCATTGCGGATCTTGATCTCGCCGAGACGCTCGGTGATGCGCCTGTCCCGGCGGCTGACGGCGAGAAGGTTGAGGCCGGTGTTGTGGAAGAGGGCGACGTCTTTGGCGCTGACGCCGATCAGGCGGGAATGTTCGCCGACAATGGCTTCGACGGAACTGATGTCCCGGCGCATCTCGGGCTCGTGTTTACGATCGGACAATTGAAGCCTGGCTTCGCTGACGATCTTGTCGAGGGCGCTCTGCTCCCCCTCGATAATCAGAAGGTCGCCATCCCTAATCACGGTGTCGGGAAGAGGCGTTCGTCTCTGGCCGCTGCCGCCGATGATCGCGGTCACCATCGCATCGCCGCCGGCCGGTTTCTGCAGCCAGCTGACGGACCGGCCGATCGCCGCCGACGGCGTGACGACCTTGGCTTCGGTCGTGTAATTCTTGATCGCCACCGCCTCGTCCATCGACGTTTCCACCCGCGATCTCTCGGGAAGCAGCTTGTAGAACAGCCCCAGGAAGACGACGCCTGTGACCGCGAGCGTCAGGCCGACAGGCGTATAGTCGAACATTGTGAACGGCTGCCCGGTGATCTCCTCACGCACCCGGGAAACGATGATATTCGGCGATGTGCCGATCTGCGTCATCAGCCCTCCAAGCAGAGAGGCGAAAGACATCGGCATCAGGAACATGGACGGCGACACGCGGGATTTCCGCGCCATCTGCACGGCAACCGGAATCATGATCGCCAATGCGCCGATATTTTTGACGAAAGCCGAGAGCGCGGCGACGATGGCGACCAGAATGATCAGCTGCATGCGTGGCCCGCGTCTTTCCGGAGAAAATCGGCGCAATGTGAGATCCATGATCCCCGACCGGGAGATTGCCGCACTGACGATGAGCGCGCTGCCGACAATGATGACAATGTCATCGGCAAAACCGGAAAAGGCGGTTTTGGCAGGCACGATGCCGACGATGACTGCCACGAGCAGAGAGCTGACGGCGACGATATCATATCGATAGCGCCCCCATACGAAGGCGCCCATCATCAGCGCGATGACGAGAAGAGAGAGCCATTGATCAACGCGCATGTTTGCATCCCTGTGGTAGCAATTAACGTTTGACACGTGAGAACGATGCGGCGAGCCGGAGAATTTTTCATCGATCCTCGCCGCCTCCCGCCGCCGACAATCGAGGTTCGGCTCGTTTTTGATAAGGCGGGGCCTGGCTTTGGCGCAGTTGTAGCCAATATTTGAGCTGGAGAAGGCCATCATGGAACTTCCGGCCGCCGGCCGGCATTCCGTGCTTTGGATGCGGCTTGCGGGAACGACCATGGCCAGTGACAACCTCTCGACATATCGATCGAAGCGCGATTTTCGAAAGACGGCGGAGCCGAGCGGCGAGAAGCAGATCGCGCGCAGCAACCGCCGCCGCTTCGTCATCCAGAAACATGACGCCACCCGGCTGCATTACGACCTGCGGCTCGAGCTCGACGGCGTCTTCAAATCCTGGGCCGTGACCAAAGGCCCATCGCTCGATCCGCACGACAAACGGCTGGCCGTCGAAGTGGAAGATCACCCGCTCGATTATGGCGACTTCGAAGGCACGATCCCGAAGGGCCAGTATGGCGGCGGCACGGTGATGTTGTGGGACCGCGGCTATTGGGAGCCCGAGGGAAAGAAGAGCCCGCAGCAGGCGCTCGCCAAGGGCGACTTCAAGTTCACCCTGGAAGGCGAGAGGCTGCACGGCAGCTTCGTGCTGGTGCGCATGCGCAATGACCGCGACGGCGGCAAGCGAACCAACTGGCTGCTGATCAAGCACCACGACGCCTTCTCGGTCGAGGAGGATGGCGCAGCCGTCCTGGAGGAAAACGACACCTCCGTCGCCTCCGGCCGGACGATGGAGGCGATCGCCGCCGGCAAGGGCCGCAAGCCGAAGCCGTTCATGATGAAGGGCGGCGACATCAAGGCGGATGCCGTCTGGGACAGCAATCACGGGCTGGCCGCCGAAGAACGGAAGGCGGAGGGGCGGGCCGGCAGGACGCCGAAAACGGCGGCAAGGATCGACCTCCCGGATTTCATCGCGCCACAACTTTGCCAGACCCTGGAGCGGCCGCCGTCCGGCGAGGGCTGGATCCACGAGATCAAGTTCGACGGCTACCGTATCCAGATGCGCATACTCGCGGGCGAGGTGACGCTGAAGACCCGGAAGGGGCTCGACTGGACCGGCAAATATCCGGAGATCGCCGAGGCGGCATCGGCGCTGCCCGACGCCATCATCGACGGTGAGATTTGCGCTCTCGACGACCATGGCGTGCCGGATTTCGCCGCCCTGCAGGCCGCCATTTCGGAAGGCAGGACCGGCGATCTCGTCTATTTCGCCTTCGATCTTCTTTATGAGGGGGACGAGGACCTGCGATCTCTGCCTGTCGTCGAGCGCAAGGCGCGGCTGCAAAGCCTGCTGTCGGAGGCCGGCGATGAGCCTCGGATCCGTTTCGTCGAGCATTTCGAGACCGGCGGCGATGCGGTCCTGCGCTCTGCCTGCAAACTGTCGCTGGAAGGCATCGTCTCCAAACAGGGCGATGCACCCTATCAATCCGGCCGCACCGACAGCTGGGCGAAGTCGAAATGCCGCGCCGGCCACGAAGTGGTGATCGGCGCCTATGCCAAGACCAACGGCAAATTCCGATCGCTGCTGGTCGGCGTCTACCGCGGCGACCACTTCGTCTATGTCGGCCGCGTCGGCACGGGATATGGCGCGAAGAAAGTGGAAATGCTGCTGCCGAAGCTGCAGGCGCTCGAGGCAGCGAAATCGCCCTTCACCGGCATCGGCGCACCGAAGAAGGAGGCCGAGGTCACCTGGCTGAAGCCCAAGCTGGTGGCGGAAATCGAGTTCGCCGGCTGGACCGCCGACGGCATCGTCCGCCAGGCGGCCTTCAAGGGACTGCGTGAGGACAAGCCGGCCAAGGAGGTCAAGGCCGAACACCCAGCGAAGCCTGCCGAGACCGACGTGCCGGAGCCGGCGGCCGAGGTGGAGGCGAGGCGCGCTCGCCGAAAGGGCGCCAAAGCCGAGGTCATGGGCGTGATGATCTCCAGTCCGGGCAAGCCGCTATGGCCGGATGCCAATGACGGCAGACCGGTGACCAAGGAGGAGCTCGCCCGCTATTATGAAGCCGTCGGCGGCTGGATGATCGCGCATATCGAGGGGCGCCCCTGTTCGATCATCCGCGCGCCGGATGGGCTGGGTGGCGAGCAGTTCTTTCAGCGCCATGCAATGCCCGGCACCTCGAACCTTCTCGAACTGGTCAAGGTCTTCGGCGACAAGAAACCCTATCTGCAGATCGACCGGGTCGAGGGCCTGGCCGCCGTCGCGCAGATCGGCGCCGTCGAGCTGCATCCCTGGAATTGCCAACCGCATAGACCGGAGGTGCCGGGCCGGCTCGTCTTCGACCTCGACCCCGGCCCCGACGTGCCGTTCTCCACCGTCGTTGCCGCCGCCTGCGAAATGCGCGACCGTCTCGACGCGCTGGGTCTCGTCAGTTTCTGCAAGACCACAGGCGGCAAGGGCCTGCACGTCGTCACGCCGCTTGCGATCAACAAACGAAAGCCGCTTTCCTGGGCGCAGGCGAAGAGCTTCGCGCATGACGTCTGCCAGCAGATGGCGCGCGACAATCCCGATCTCTATCTGATCAAGATGACCAAGAGCCTGCGGAACGGCCGCATCTTCCTCGACTATCTCCGCAATGACCGGATGGCGACGGCTGTCGCGCCGTTGTCGCCCCGCGCCCGGCCGGGCGCCACCGTCTCGATGCCGCTCACCTGGGCCCAGGTCAAATCCGATCTCGACCCGAAACGCTTCACCATCCGCACCGTGCCGGCGCTGCTGTCGAAATCATCGGCCTGGCAGGATTACAGCGATGGCCAGCGCCCGCTGGAGCAGGCAATCAAACGGCTTGGCAAGGTCTTAAGCGCGGGTTGAGCTTCGCGAACGGCAGAGCTTGTCCGTGGCCGGCTGGTTTGGGCGGGATGAACTTTCTCCGCGTGCCGTCTTGCCCTTCCCAAAACCACTCCCAATTCCGGCGGAGTGGATTGCCGACATCAAGCGTTTGACAATCCTCTTCCCCTGAGGTCTACTGGCCCACTTACCGGACCAGTAGACCTCAGGGGGAGGGCATGGCGATGGATGTGCGGGCCATGCTCGAAGAGGTTGCGACGCTTGGGGGAGCGCCGAAGAAGTCGATGAAGGACTTCGTCGTCCAGAAGATTGCGACCTTCATCGCCACCGGCATCCTCAAGACGGGCGATCCGCTGCCCAGCGAACGTGAGCTGGCTGCCGCGCTCTCGGTCAGCCGCGAGACCGTCCGGGGCGCGATCCTCATCCTGTCCACCCATGGAATTCTCTCGGTTGCCCAGGGAACGCGCACGGTTGTGGCATCTGAAGATGTCGGCGAATTGGCTGTTCAGGCGGCGCGCTATCGCGACATTGCGGCCTACAGCCTCGACAATGTTCACGAGGCGCGGCTTTTGATCGAAGCGCAGGTCGTCAGGGCCGCCGCGGTCAAGATGGACGCGTCGACGCTTGATTATCTCCGCAAGTCGATTGCGGCTCAGGAAGCCGCCTGTGACGATCCCGTCCGTTTCTTGATCTGCGACCGGGAATTTCACACCGCCATCTACCGGTCCAGCGGCAATGCGGTGCTCGCCGATATGGCCGCCGATCTTTATTCCTATCTTCTGAGCCATCGCCGGCGCGTCGTATCGCAGCCCGGCACGATCGCCACGAGCATCGCCGATCACCGGCTGATCCTTGCCGGCCTGGAGACGCGGGATCCGGACGCCGCATGCGCGGCCTTCGCGATCCATGAAACCCGCATTTACACGACAACCAAACTGCTCCTCGCCTAGTTCGCAGGCGAAGAACGGGTGAGACACGACATCGAAGACAGGGGGAAGAGGATGCATATTCTCATTATTGGGGCGGGCGGAATGATCGGCCGGAAGCTCGCCGCCAGCTTGGCGCGCAGCGGTTCCCTCGGCGCTCGAACGATCACCCGCATGACGCTTGTCGATATCGCGCCGCCACCGGTGCCATCAGGCGCCGTTGCCTCGGTCGAAGCGCTGGCGGCCGATATTTCCGAAGGCGATGCCGCGCAGGCCCTGGCGGCTCGCCGGGCCGACGTGATCTTCCATCTTGCCGCGATCGTTTCCGGCGAGGCCGAGCGCAATTTCGAACTCGGCTACCGGGTCAATCTCGATGGCACGCGATTGCTGCTGGAAGCGATCCGTCATGAGGGAAGCCGGCAAGCCTATGTTCCCCGGCTCGTCTTCTCCTCGTCGATCGCGGTCTACGGCGCGCCGTTTCCCGATCCGATCCCCGACGACTATGTCCAGGCGCCGCTCACCAGCTACGGCGTGCAGAAGGCGATATCCGAGCTTCTGCTGGCCGATTATTCGCGCCGCGGCTTCGTCGACGGCGTGGGAATTCGATTGCCGACCATCGTCATCCGGCCGGGTGCGCCGAATGCTGCCGCGTCCGGCTTCTTTTCCGGAATCCTGCGGGAGCCGCTGGCCGGCCAACGGGCTGTTCTTCCCGTTGAGGAAACGGTCAAACACTGGCTGGCAAGCCCGCGTTCCGCCGTCAAATTTCTGATCCACGCCGCAACGCTCGAGACATCGTCGCTGGGCGCGCGGCGCACGCTCACCATGCCCGGCGTTGCCGCCACCGTTGCCGACCAGATCGCCGCGTTGCGCCGGGCTGCCGGCCCCGAGGCGGTCGAGCTGATTGACCGCCGCCGCGACGAAGTCATCGAAGGGATCGTCGCCGGATGGCCGAAATCCTTTGCGCCGGACCGTGCGACAGAGCTGGGTTTTACTGCCGAAACAAGCGTCGACGAGCTCATCGAGGTCTATCTCGCGGAAGACGCTCCGGGTGCGTCCCGCGGAGATTAAGGCGAGGGCGGAGGAGGCCCCTCCCCACAGATGCGGGATTGCGGTGGCTGAAGGACTTGGGAGAGATGACAGCCGCCGGCAAGACATAGTGAAATACGAATACTTAAAGCATGTAACGCTCGATTTCTGGGAGGAGTGAGTATGGCAGGCGTTCAATTCGCAGATGTGCGGAAGTCCTTCGGTGTGCATCCTGTCATCAAGGGGGTGGACATCGACATTGCCGATGGGGAATTCGTCATCCTCGTCGGCCCGTCGGGCTGCGGCAAATCCACACTGCTGCGGATGCTGGCCGGGCTCGAGAACATTTCCGGCGGCGAGATCAAGATCGGCGGGCGCGTGGTCAACACGCTGCCGCCGAAGGACCGCGACATCGCCATGGTGTTTCAGAACTATGCACTCTATCCGCATATGACGGTGGAGCAGAACATGGGCTTTTCGCTCATGCTGAACAAGGCGCCGAAGGCGGAAGCGGAAAAGCGGGTGAAATATGCCGCCGGCATCCTCGGCCTCGACAAGCTGCTCGACCGCTATCCGCGCCAGCTTTCCGGCGGCCAGCGCCAGCGCGTCGCCATGGGCCGCGCCATCGTGCGCGATCCTGAAGTTTTCCTGTTCGACGAACCGCTCTCCAACCTCGATGCCAAGCTGCGCGTCGCCATGCGCGCCGAGATCAAGGAACTGCACCAGCGGCTGAAAACAACCACTGTCTACGTCACCCACGACCAGATCGAGGCGATGACCATGGCCGACAAGATCGTCGTCATGCATGACGGCATCGTCGAGCAGATCGGATCGCCGCTCGAGCTTTATGACAAGCCGGCCAATCTCTTCGTCGGCGGCTTCATCGGCTCGCCGGCGATGAACATGATCAAGGGCAGGCTCGACCCGGAAGACGCCCGCCAGTTCGTCGCCGCCAACGGCACCCGGCTGCCCGTCGCCAACCCGCCGGCGAGCGCGATCGGCCGCGATCTCGTCTACGGGCTGCGCCCCGAATACATCTCGCTCGATGCCAATGGGGTGCCGGCCGAAATCGTGGTGATCGAGCCGACCGGCTATGAGACCCATCTGACCGTTCGCCTCGGCGGCAGCGAGGTCAGCTGCGTGTTCCGGGAGCGTGTCAATGCGCGCCCGGGCGAAGCGATCCGCGTGGCGATCGACGCTTCGCACGTCCATCTCTTCGATGCCGAAGGCGGGCAGAGGTTGACCGACTGACGCCATCCGACGGCACGGGAGGGGAGGAGTCTTCCCAGCCGCCGGAGCGCACGCATTCCGTGGGAGCTTCCACTCCGGGGATGCCAGACCGACGTTCGCCAAGCGGGAGGCGGACGCCGGAGAATTGCTCCCGCTGTTTCAATGAGGAGGAATCTCATGACGATCAAGAGACGTGAATTTCTTGCTGCAACGGCTGCCGTCGCCGGCGCCGCCGGCTTCGGCATCAAGCCATCGCTGGCGCAGGCCGAACCGACCTACACGCCGGAAAGCGGCGCCAGCCTTCGCCTGCTGCGCTGGACGCCCTTCGTCAAGGGCGATGAAGAGGCCTGGCTTGCCAACACCAAGAAATTCACGGAAGCCACGGGTGTGGAAGTCCGCATCGACAAGGAAAGCTGGGAGGACATCCGCCCGAAGGCAGCCGTTGCCGCCAATGTCGGCTCCGGTCCCGATCTCATCATGTGCTGGTTCGACGACGCGCATCAATATCCCGACAAGCTGGTCGATCTCACCGAACTCGGCAACTATCTCGGCAACAAGTATGAGGGCTGGTACGACGGCGTGAAGGGATATGCCACGCGCGGCGACACCTTCATCGCCATGCCGCTGACGGCGATCGGCAATGCCGTCGTCTATCGCGACAGCCATGTGAAGGCCGCCGGCTTCAACGAATTCCCGAACGATACCGCAGGCTTCCTCGAGCTGTGCAAGGCGATGAAGGCAAAGGGCACGCCGGCCGGCTTCCCGCATGGCAAGGCGGTTGGCGACGGCAACAACTACGCCCATTGGCTGCTCTGGAGCCATAACGGCATGATGGTCGACGAGAGCGGCAAGGTCACGATCAACAGCCCGGAGACGCTGGCGTCGATCAACTATGCCAAGGAGCTCTATGCGACCTTCATTCCGGGCACGGAAAGCTGGCAGGACGTCAACAACAACCGCGCCTTCCTTGCCGGCCAGGTCTCGCTGATCGCCAACGGCGTCTCGGTCTATTACACCGCCAAGAACGACCCGAAGCTCGCCGAGATCGCTAGGGATATCCGCACGACGAACTTCCCGATCGGGCCGGTCGGCAAGAGCGTGGAACTTTGCCAGACGAGCTCGCTGCTTCTGTTCAAGCACAGCAAATATCCGGAAGCGGCAAAGGCCTACATCAAGTTCATGATGGAAGCCGACCAGATGAACGCCTGGATTCAGGGCTCCAGCGCCTATTGCTGCCAACCGCTCAAGGCCTTCGCCAAGAACCCGATCTGGACCGCCGATCCGGTCCACGCGCCCTATGCCCGCGCCTCGGAAAAGCTGCGCCCGAACGGCTATGCCGGCCCGCTCGGTTATGCCTCGGCGGCGACCATGGCCGACTATGTGCTGGTCGACATGTATGCCGCCGCCGTCACCGGCCAGATGTCGCCGGAGGATGCGATGAAGGAAGCCGAACGCCGGGCGAACCGCTACTACCGCGTCTGAGCCGCGCTTAATGCATGTCGCCCGGAAGTGTGTAGCGGTTCCGGATAACGATATGCATGAAAACAACAGACAAACCATGCGGCATGCCGGCCTTCGGCATGCCGCGATAACTGCAGTTCAAACGGCGATCTGGAGATCAGCAATGTCAATGGCGAATTCGGAAGGTGAGCGCGGGCCGGTCTCTTCGCTCCTGCAGAACAACAATGTGCTCGGCTTCCTGTTCATGCTGCCGGCGGCGGTGTTTCTCGTCTGCTTTCTCACCTATCCGCTGGGGCTCGGCGTCTGGCTCGGCTTCACCGATACCCGGATCGGCCGCGACGGCATCTTCATCGGGCTGGAGAACTACCAGTTCCTGATGGAGGACTCGGTCTTCTGGCTGTCGGTCTTCAACACCATCCTCTATACCTTCGTCGCCTCTGTGCTGAAGTTCGCGCTCGGGCTCTGGCTGGCGATGCTGCTGAACCAGCACCTGCCCTACAAATCCTTCTTCCGGGCAATCGTCCTGCTGCCCTGGGTGGTGCCGACGGTGCTTTCGGCGCTGGCCTTCTGGTGGATCTACGATTCCCAGTTTTCGATCATCTCCTGGTCGCTGATGAAGCTGGGCCTGATCAGCGGGCCGATCAACTTCCTCGGCGATCCGATCAATGCGCGCATATCCGTCATCGTCGCCAATGTCTGGCGCGGCATTCCCTTCGTGGCGATCTCGCTGCTCGCCGGCCTGCAGACCATCCCGGCCTCGCTGCAGGAGGCCGCCTCGCTCGACGGCGCCACGAGCTGGCAGCGCTTCCGCTATGTGACGCTGCCGATGCTGACACCGATTATCGCCGTGGTGATGACCTTCTCGGTGCTTTTCACCTTTACCGATTTCCAGCTGATCTACGTGCTGACCAAGGGCGGCCCCGTCAACGCGACGCATCTGATGGCGACGCTCTCGTTCCAGCGCGGCATTCCCGGCGGCCAGCTGGGCGAGGGTGCGGCGATCGCCGTCGCCATGGTGCCCTTCCTGCTCGGCGCGATCATGTTCAGCTTCTTCGGCCTGCAGCGGCGCAAATGGCAGCAGGGCGGCCAGGATTAGGAGAATGACGATGTCGACACATTCTAACACCGCCGATCAGGCCCTGACCGACAATGCCGAAGGCATGAGCTATCTGAACCGCCTGCCGCGGCGGATCGTGATGCTCTATTTGCCGATGGCTGTCTTCGTCTTCGTGCTGCTCTTCCCGTTCTACTGGATGGCGATCACCGCGGTAAAACCCAATGAACAGCTGACCGACTATAGCAATTACAGCCCCTTCTGGGTGGTGGGACCGACGATCGCCCACATCAAATACCTGTTCCTCGAAACCTCCTATCCCGGCTGGCTGTGGAACACGATGCTGGTGGCGGTCTGCTCCACCTTTCTCTCGCTGGTGGCGTCAGTCTTGGGCGCCTATGCCATCGAGCGCGTGCGCTTCACCGGCTCGCGTTCTGTCGGTCTGGTGATCTTCCTCGCCTATCTCGTGCCGCCGTCGATCCTGTTCATCCCGCTTGCCTTCATCGTCTTCAAGCTCGGGATCTACGACTCGCGGCTGGCGCTGATCTTCACCTATCCGACCTTCCTCATTCCCTTCTGCACCTGGCTGCTGATGGGTTATTTCCGCTCGATCCCCTTCGAACTGGAGGAAAGCGCGCTGGTGGACGGCGCCAACCGGTGGCAGATCCTCGTCAAGATCATCCTGCCGCTCGCCGTGCCGGGGCTGATCTCGGCCGGCATCTTCGCCTTCACGCTGTCCTGGAACGAATTCATCTATGCCCTTACTTTCATTCAATCTTCGGAAAACAAAACCATCCCGGTCGGGGTACTGACCGAGCTGGTGCGCGGCGATGTCTTCGAATGGGGGGCGCTGATGGCGGGAGCCTTGTTCGGCTCGCTGCCGGTGGTCATCCTCTACTCGTTCTTCGTGGACTACTACGTTTCGTCGATGACCGGGGCGGTGAAGGAGTGACAGACGCTGAGCACTGGGCCTTCTTGCGACACGTGGTATAGTTGAATTCCGGTCGTCCTCCTGGACGATACGACAAGGGAATTGTTCCATGGGGGACCAGAAACGCCCGCTGCAGCCTGGAGAAGCCGCGCCCGGATTCGCCCTGGCCTCGGCCAACTTCGACGGCACGGTCTCTTTTGCCGACTTGCGCGGCCGCCCGTTCCTGATCGGCTTCTTTCGCGGGCTGCACTGCCCGTTCTGCCGACGCCAGCTGGAACAGCTTGCCGCGGTACAACCGACCCTGCGCGCCGCCGGGGTGGAGACCGTCGCCGTTATCAACACCCCGGCGGAACGGGCTCGTCTGTATTTCCGCCACCGGCCGACGCCGATAATGCTTCTCTGCGACCCGGACTGCCGCACGCACCGGGCCTACGGTGTGCCGCATGCCGAGTTTCTGCGCGACGGGAGCCGCGAGCAGCCCGAATGGCCCTATAGCGCAACGATGGCGCAATTCCAGGCGGTGCGGATCAACCCCACCGGCGAACTGCCGGAACCGCTGCACCCGATGGAAGCCAACACGATACTCAACGCCAAGGACGGCTTCGAGCTTACCGAAGCCGATCATACGATCTTCGCGAACCACGCGACCCAGCTCGTCGGGCACTTCCTGGTCGATGCGGACGGCACCATCGGCTGGGCGCGAATCGAGGCACTCGACGAGCCGAACAACCTCTCCGTCTTCCCCACGACGGCCGAGATCATCGCCGCCGCCGGCAACCTGGGGCACTGACCTGCAGCAAACGCTCCGTCAGCCGATCACAAACGCTGCAAAAGCAGACCTGCCGCCAAAGCATGAAAAGCTTCGACCGCCTTCGGCAGCACGCCCTGCGGGTTGTCGCTCGCCGCAATCCAGAGAGCCGCATTGAGAGCCGCGCCGCTCAGCAATCGGGCCGCTGCTTCAGCGTCGAGGGGCTTGAGGATGCCTTGTGCGGTCAGGCGCTCCACGGTGCTCTTGGTCACCTGCAGACAGCTGTTCTGGCTCGGCCACTGCGAGGGATCCCCCAGCACAGCAGGCCCGTCGAGCAGGACGATGCGCTGAACCTCCGGATTGAGCGCCATCTCGATATAGGCCGCCCCCTCGGCAAGCAGTCCCTGCCAATCACTATCAGCGCGCGCCCCGATTTCTTTGGCACGTGCCGCCATTTCGGTATCGATCTGATCGACGACCGCCGCCAGCAGCCCGCGCTTGTCTCCGAAATTGTGGTAGAGCGCGCCGCGCGTCAGCCCGGCGTCAGCCGTCAGCTCGTCCATGGACGCTGCCGCGTACCCTTTTTCGGCAAAAGCCTTGCGCGCAGCCGCGATCAGCTTGGCGCGGTTTTCCTGCATCGTTTCGCTGCGTGTCTTTGCCATTCGATCCCTCATTCACATACGAAGCGTATATGAACTTGACATACGAAGCGTATGCCGCTACCTCACATACGCACCGTATATCAAATGGAGGGCTGACTTGTGAAGTCTCACCCGGCCCTCATCGGTGGTTCCCAACAATCAAGAGAGATCAGAATGACCCAACGCGAAGCAATCTTTCCTGCCGGCAGGCACGATCTTTACGAAAAGCACGGCTATTCCGCCGCGATCCGCTCCGGTGACCTGCTGTTTGTCTCCGGACAGGTCGGCAGCCGTTCCGATGGAACGCCCGAACCGGATTTCGAACGCCAGGTCCGGCTGGCCTTTGAAAACCTGAAGGCGACGCTCAGCGCCGCCGGCTGCACGTTCGACGATATCGTCGATGTCACCAGCTTCCACACTGATCCTGAAAACCAGTTCGGAACCATCCTGGCGGTCAAGCAGGAGATTTTCAGCAAGCCGCCCTATCCGAACTGGACTGCGCTCGGCGTCAACTGGCTCGCCGGCTTCGACTTCGAAATCAAGGTCATCGCCCGCATTCCGGCCAGTCACTGACATCGCCAAACCCCGGTTGCACGGAAAACGCCCTGCCGCTGCCGTTGTCGAGAACTTGCCGACATCGGCAGCCGCTCCTATCTCATATCCAAGAGACTGATGGAGCGACGAGATGGCGGAGCTTGTGGCCGACACTCTATTCGATACCACGATCGAGATCATTCCTCCGGAAGACACGAGAGATGAGCCAGATGGCCGTGTCTGCCTTTGCTGTCAGCGCCGATGCCGATGGATGGATGACGACGGCTGCGGCATCTGCGAGGAATGCCTGGCCTCGTGAACGCGACAAGGGCACGAGGCAATGGCAATCCGTAGCGCCGGACTTCTGATCTATCGGCGCCTGTCCACGGACGTCGAAGTCCTTCTCGTCCATCCGGGTGGTCCCTTCTGGGCTGGGAAAGACGAGGCTGCCTGGTCGATCCCGAAGGGATTGATCGGGCCGGAAGAGGATGAGCTCACGGCGGCGCTGAGGGAGACGGCCGAAGAGCTGGGTGTCGCGGTCGACGGCATATGCACACGGCTGGGCGAATACCGGCAGCCCGGCGGCAAGATCGTCGTCGCCTGGTCGATCGAAGCCGATCCTGTGCTGGACCTGAACGCGATACGGAGTTCGGAATTTCAAATGGAATGGCCGCCGAAATCGGGCCGGATCAGGAGCTTTCCGGAGGTTGATCGCGCCGGCTGGTTTTCCCCGACCGAGGCAGCAACAAAGCTCTTGAAAGGCCAGCGGCCAATGCTTGCCGACCTCCTGAGATATCAGCAAGGATCGACGCGAAATGGTGATTGAGCCGCCCCTTGCTGCACGCATGCGTCAAGCGCGCGGCAGCCATGCTTTGCTTCTGCGGCCATCCATCTCCATCTGACAGTCACAGCCACCTCTCTCAAATCGAGAAATCGGCGCTGCGGCCCGCCTTGGGCGCGCGCGAGGAGACAATCATGAACGGCATTTCGAAAACCCTGAACGACATGACGCTTGTTGAACGGTCGAGCCTGCTCGACACCGTCGCCGATGCTCTGGAGGCCACTGCCGAAGAGGCCGAAGAGGAGGGCGACGCCCGCTTCGTCGCCAACTCCGTCTGCATCGCCAATACCATCCGCGGACTGGCCGGGGAGCTTGGCCCACACGATCTGCGGGCCGCCGAGTTGCTGCTCGAGCAGGGCATCATGCTCGTCCACCAGTTCGCCAACCGGGCGAAACCACGCGGAATGGTTCATTAAAGGATGGGCCGGCATGACCGGCCCATCCGCAATCAATGCTGTTCGGCCGGCGCCGGCACCACATCAGGGGAATCCTGTCGTCCAAGCCGGTCGGCGACCAGCATCGACAACATCATTTCCACCAGTCCGTTCGCACCGCCCTTCTCGCCGCCGGCACCGCCGAGCTGGATCTGCGGCACGAGCGGCAGCCTGCCGTTCTCGATCGCTTCGGCAAACCGCATCAGCACCTGCGAATGCAGCTGGTAGTCCGGACCACCGAAGGCCGCGACCTTCTTCTCGGTGGCTTCCGCTTCCGCCAGACCGACGGCGCGCACCTTCTGGGCATCGGCAAGGCCGGTCGCCTTGATACGCTCCGCATCGGCAAGGGCGATCGCCTTGATCCTGTCGGCCTCGCCAAGGCCGGCAAGCCGGACCTTTTCCGCTTCGGCCTTAGCGGTGACCTGAATGGTCTCCGCCTGCTGGCGGGTGCGGGCGAGTTGCGCCTTGCCTTCGTTCTCGCTGATCTCGATGGTGAGCGCCGATGCCGTGATCTTCGCCTGCTGTTCGGCGAGCGCTTCCTTCTCGCGCAATGTGCGCTCTTGGATCGCCGCCGCCTCCTGCAATTTATAGGTCTCGACTTTTTCGACGGCGATCTGACGCTCGCGCAGTTGGATCAGGATCTGCTCTATGCTGTTCTGGCCATTGTTAGCGCGGGGCGTACCGATCAGCACCTCCTGCAACTCGAGGCTGTAGGAGCCGAATTTCTCGCGCATTTCGTCGCCGGATTTGCGCTGGATTTCGCTGCGTTCCTGTAGCAGTTGGATCAGCGTCTTGGTCTGAGCGATGTTCTTGAAATAGGCCGAGACCATCGGGTCGAGCGTCTGTTCGACCAGCCGTTTGATATCGCCGAAGCGCTGCACCACCAGCGGCGCCTTCATATAGTCGATATGCACGACGACCGAGAGCGGCAGGACCGGTTCGAATGCATCCTTGGTGATCAGCGACACTTCGGAAAGATTTTCGTCCAGTCTGTGCTCGCCGAACTGTTCCTTCGTCCATTTGAGCACGAAGTTGGTGGTCGGCACGATGATGATATTGCCGGCATAGGTGTTGAAAGCATATTTGCCCGGCAGAAGCGGCGTCGACCAGACACCGCGTGCCCCCGTCTCGACCAGCTCGCCATGGCGATAGGACTGGCCTGAAATATCCGCGCTTCGCCGGCCCGTATAGGAAACGACGACACCCACCGTGCCGACGTCGATGATCGTCTTCTCCACAAGTTCGACGGTCGCAAAGATGCGGTTGAGGAAATAACTGCCGTCGGCAAGCACCTGCAATTGCCGGCCGCGATAACCGCCGGCATTGAGAAACTTCTCCGGATCCTGGAAATTATTGTGGAAGTTTGCATCCTTCGGATTATTGGCAACGGTCGGGGCGATGATCTCGCCATCGGGCAGCGCCGGACCGTCATGAATGGTGACGATGCCGATCAGGTCCTCGGCGTCATGGATGACGACGGGCTCGAAGCCATTGCGCTCGCTGATCAAAGTAGACATGTCGGCAAAGAGTTTTTGTTCCGACGCGTTCAGGTTGACGGCATAGGTCGATTGCGCGGTCAGCACGATGAACTGCGCGAGGTTGATGGCATAGGTGCCTTCGCGCAGGATCTTGCGCTGCGGCCCCTTCTGGCCGCCCTTGGTCAGAAAGCCGCGCACGTCTTGAAAATCATCGGCGTCGACATTCGAGGCAAGCGTCTGGGTCGGCGGCAGCGGCTCGCCATCGCGGGCGAAGACATAGCCGATCTGGCCCTGCGGAATGGTCACGAGATTGGCGCGGTGCATCGAATACTGGAACGGCATGAAGAAATGCAGGCCGCCGCGCACGACGTCCGGCTGGAAGCCGGCCTCGCCGTAGAGCGCAATGAAGCCATTGTCGACGGAGCCGCGAAAGCTCCATAGCTTCTCGAGAATGCCGAGCCTGTCGTTGGGGATATAGCGGATCACGCCGCTCCACCGGAACAGCATGACCACCACGATGAACGGAAAGGCAATGACGATCGCCCTCCATCCCATCGGACCAAGATATTGCAGGTTTTCCATCTTTTCTCTCGTATGGGCGCACGGGTTCATCCACCCGATGGCCGCCCGGTTGGTATTGGTTGATTAAAACGGGGAGAACGCGCCTATTGGCTCGACGCACTCAGAGTGTGTCGAACGCTTGGGCTGCTCATTGTCCGGAAAAAATGACCGCGCGTCCCGAGTCCCCGATGAGGGGCGGCGTGGTCGTGAATGCTCTCACATTGGTGTCGCCTTGATAGACATGACGATGGAGGACGTAAGGATTGCGCCTACAGGTTTAAAGATGCTGGATGCAGAAATCGAGCAAGTACTTCCAACGATTTCAATATTTCGAGCATTCAATTCTACTAAATTATGTCGTTTCGGCCTATTTGTTTCGGCCAGTATTTCCCTTGCCAAGCATCCGCAAAATTTGACGACAGTATTGGTGATTGGAGAACCCGACGAGTGGAGCGCGTTCCAGACGCGACCATCGCGGTTTCGCATCTTCCACCGGCAATCGTGATCCTCAATCGCCGAACCCTGTCATATCGAACACGGCCGCGTTGTCCTGAACGTCGCGCAGCCCCTTGTAGGAGGCGTGACGAAGGCTGCCGTCATCGGTCCAGCCGCGAAACTCGATCTCGGCGATGAGGGTCGGCTGCACGAAGACGTAGCGTTTGCCCTTCAGGGGAACGGCCGGCCGGTTCGTTTTCAACCGGTCTAGCGTCTTTTTCAGCTGCTCGGCATCCCTGGCGCTGAAGCCGGTTCCAACGGATCCGACGTAAATCCAGTCGAAGCCCTTTTTGCCGGCAAGCAGCAGACTGCCGATGCCGCTGCGGGCGGATGCCGATTGTTCGTAGCCGACGATCATGAAGCTCTGGCTCTCGACGCACTTGATCTTCAGCCAGTCGCCGGTGCGGCCACTGCTGTAGGGCCGGTCGCGATGCTTGGCGATAATGCCTTCCAGCCGATGATGGCAGGCATGCTCAAGCAGGTCTTCGGCCGGCAGTTCCAGCTCTTCGGAAAAGCGGATCGTCCCATCGCCGCCCGGTATCAGGTCTTCAAGAAGATGCCGGCGCACGGCGAGCTCGGTGCCTGTGAGGTCATGCCCGTCGAGATACAATAGGTCGAAGACGTAGAATATGGACTCGGTCGAAGCCCGCTTGCCGCCTCGGCCTCCGAGCGAACGTTGCAGCGCGCCGAAATCCGATCGGCCGTGCTCGTCGATAACCACCGCTTCTCCATCCAGTATGGCGGTGGTCACGCCAAGTTCTTTTGCCGCCGCGGCGATGGTGGGAAAGCGGTGGGTCCAGTCATGGCCGCCGCGGGTGATGACACGAACGCCCTTCGGCTCGATGTGGATCGCCAGCCGGTAGCCATCCCATTTCACCTCGTAGAGCCAATCCGATCCCAGCGGCACGACAGGCTTCAGCAGCGCCAGGCATGGCTCGATCCTCGACGGCATCGGATCGAACGGCAGGCTCGGCTGGTCAGGATCGCGCTTGCGGATCGGACGAGACTGCAGCGTCGCACTGGACTCGTTGAGGAATGGCAATGAGGGGCGGCGCGAGCGCGTCATGATCGTTGTCTGTCCTTCTCGGACCGGTTTTCAGGCCCTTCTCCAAACATCATGTCGCCTTTCCCGCTCGCGGGGAAGCCATGTCGTCATACTCCGGACGCAAGCAGTGCGAGTCAACCCGATCGGGGAGCGGATTGTTCCGTGCCGAAACGAATCAAATTCAATGGCTTGCGGCACATGCGCCAGTCCCTATTACGAGCCGCAAGATGCTCTTGATTCCATGCATCTTTTTGCCGCGCCATACGTTCTAATGAGAGTGCAACCACAGGCATGATCACCATGACCAAACGCGAACTCCTCGATACCAGCACCGACAAACGCTACGTCCGCCGCGATGAAAAGGGCCAATTCAAGGAAAGCGACGGCGTCGGTCGCTCGCTGTCAGCCGACCGCCGCCAAACGGCGAAGGCCAAAGCCAAGCCGGGGGAGGGCGATCGCGGCGATCGGAATATCAAGCACTGAGGATTCACGCTCTCACGGCACCTGAGCCCCACTCACCGCAACGTAGACCGCATAAACCGACCGCGTCGCCGCGATGAACAGCCGGTTGCGTTGAGGCCCGCCGAAGGTGAGGTTGGCAACGGTTTGCGGTACGCGGATCTTGCCGATCAGTTTGCCTGTCGGGTCGAAGCAATGCACGCCATCGGCCGCACTCGACCAGAGGTTTCCGTTCACGTCGGTGCGGATCCCGTCCGGAATGCCGTTGTCGATCAGGCAGAAGACGCGGCCGTTTGTGAGGCTGCTACCATCGATCACGTCGAAAGCGCGGATGTGACGCGGCAGGCTTTCGTCGTGGCTTGCTGCCGAGTCCGCCACGTAGAGGATGGTCTCGTCGGGCGAGAAGGCGAGGCCGTTCGGCTGGATGAAATCCTTGACGACGGCCGCAAGCGCGCCGGTCGCCGGGTCGAGCCGGTAGACGTTGCGGGCCGGCTGCTCCGGCACGGCGCGATAGCCTTCATAGTCCGACATGATGCCGTAGGTGGGATCTGTGAACCAGATCGTGCCGTCCGATTTCACCACCACGTCGTTCGGCGAATTCAACCTGGCGCCCTCGAAACGGTCGGCGAGCACAGTGATCGAACCATCGACCTCGGTGCGGGTGACGCGGCGCCCACCATGTTCGCAGGAGATCAGCCGGCCCTGCCGGTCGCGCGTGTGGCCGTTGGCGAAATTGGAGGGTTGCCGGTAGACGGAGACGCCGCTCTCCGGCGTCCATCGCAGCATGCGCTGATTGGGAATATCGCTCCACAGCAGCTGGTTGGCATCGGCGAACCAGACGGGACCTTCCGCCCAGCGGCAGCCGGAATAGAGTTCATCGAGGCCGGCGCTCGTGACGATCATCTGCCGGAAGCGCGGGTCGTGGATTTCATAGATACTGGCCTCGGCCATGGCGGTCTTCCCGTTTATCGCATGCCGGCCCGGCGGCCGCCGGCGAGCATGATGACGCTGATGATAATGAGGCCGGTCATGATGAGGCGAATGCCGGCGCCGACCCCGTAAGTGTTGAGCATGGAGACGACCAGGAACATGAAGAGCGATGCGCCCCAGATGCCCGGCACATTGGAATCACCGCCGGCGACCGCGGTGCCGCCGATCACGACGACGGCAATCGACATCAAGAGATATTCCGAGCCCATGTTGAGTGCTGCGCCGCCGGAAAAGCAGGCGAGCAGATAACCCGCGACCGAGGCGAGCACGGCGCAGAACAGATAGGTGACGAAACGTGTTCCGTCGACCGGGATGCCGGCCATCCGCGCGGCCGGCATGCTCTGGCCGATCGCCGAGATCCAGCGCCCGTAGATCGTCTTCTCGAGCAGAAACCAGGCGAGAAGCGAGATGAGCAGCGCGACGATCGCCACATTCGGCATGCCGAGCGTGTTCGACGTGGTGAATTCCGCCAGCATGCTCGGGGGCTTGATGCGCAGGCCGCGGTTCGTCCAGATCGCGGCGGACTGCACGATGAAGCTCATGGACAGCGTCGCGATGATCGGCGGGATGCGCAGCGCCTTGATCAGCGCATAGTTGCCGAGGCCGACGACAAGGCCCAGGACGATGGCGACGAGAAGGCCGGGCAGGATCATGCCGTTTTCGACATTCATCAGCTTCAGCGCCACCGTGCCGGCCAGCGTCATGGTGGCGGGAACCGAGAGGTCGATGTTGCCGGGACCGAGCGTGATGACGAACATCTGGCCGATGCCGACGATGACCGAGAAGGCGGCGAAGGTGAGGGCTGCCTGCGACAGGCCGAGCGTGCTGGCGCCGAGCGTCACCATGATCGTCAGGAACCAGACGACGAAAGCGGCAAGCCACGACCATATCCAGGGTCTGCCGAAAAGGCGGAGCAGCGGGGTCATCCGCGTTTCTCCCGCTTTTCCAGGCGGTTCAGCATCAGGCGGAGCGCGAGAACGACGATCAGGATCGCCCCCTGAGCCCCGATCTGCCAGTCCGGCGAAATGCGCAGGAAAGACAGGAACGAGCCCGCAAGCGTCAGGGTCAGCGCGCCGATGACGGCGCCGACAGGGGAGACGCGGCCGCCGATGAACTCGCCGCCGCCGAGGATCACGCCCGCGATCGACAGCAGCGTGTAGCGCAGCGCGATATTGGCGTCGGCCGAGGTAGTCAGGCCGACGAGGGCAATGCCGGCGAGCACCGCGAAGAAGCCGGCAAGTCCGTAGGCGGTGGCCCGCGCCCCGACAATCGACCAGCCGGCGCGCTCGACCGAGCGCTGGTTGCCGCCGATGCCGCGGATCAGCACGCCGAGCGAGGAGCGCATGACGAGGAGATGGGCGACCACGGCAATGACGATGCTGGCTACGATCGCCATCGGCGCCAGCGGCGGCTTGACGGTCATCAGAAAGCGCACCCAGTCCGGCGCCTGGCCGCCGGGTGCGGGCAGCAGCAATACGGCAAGGCCGCCCCAGACGAAGCTCATGCCGAGGGTGACGACGATGGACGGCAGGTTGCGCAGATGGATGACGACGCCGAGTACGGCATAGGTGGCGATCGCGCCGGAAAGGATCAGCATGCCGGTCATGGGGGCATCCCGCAGAAAGGTCGCGGTGACGCAGGCGACGAAGCTGACGAAGGTGCCCATCGACAGATCGAGATCGTTGACCGCCATGACCAGCATCTGGGCGATCGTCGCAAGTGCGATCGGCACCGCCAGGTTGAACAGCAGGTTGAGCCCGACATAGCTCATGGCGCGCGGCTGCAGCCAGAAGACGGCGGCAAGCAGCAGCGTCAGCGACAGAGCGGGAATGGCAAGACGCAAGGCGTCGGACGAAAGCCGGAACGTCATGCGGCGACCCCTTCGAAGGAGGCGGCGATGATATTCGTCTCGTTGACGGCGTCGCCGGCGAGCTCGGCGGTGATGCGGCCTTCGCGGAAGACGTAGACGCGATCGCAGAGCCGCACCTCGTCCATTTCGGTCGAATACCAGATGAAGGTGCGGCCGTGCGCTGCCTCCTCGCGGATGATCGCGTAGACCTCCTGCTTGGTGCCGACATCGACGCCGCGCATCGGATCGTCCATCAGCACGACAGGCGCGCGCGTCGCAAGGGCGCGGGCGAACAGCACCTTCTGCTGGTTGCCGCCGGAAAGCGACAGGATACGATTTTCCATATCGGGCGTGCGGATCTCGATCCGCCGCTTCCAGTCGGCGCCTTTCGTCTCTTCTTCGCTGGCACGGATGAGGCCGCGGCGGGACAGATCGCCGAGCGAGGCGATGGAGAAGTTGCGCAGGATGCTCCACAGTTCGAAGACGCCGTTGAGGCGGCGGTCGCCGGCGACGAAGGTGACGAGCGGATCGCGCTCGGGCAGCCAGTTGCCGGACTGGGCGGCATGCAGGGCAAGCAGCAGCTCGGTCTGGCCGTGGCCGGCCAGCCCCGCCAGTCCGACGATCTCGCCCTTGCGCGCCGTGAAGGGCAGGCCTCTTGCCGGGTGCGACAGAATGACGGGCGCGGTGGATTGCTCGCGCGCCGCGTGCTGCCCGCTCTCCTCTTTCGCAACAGTGCCCATCGCTTCGACGAGACCGTGATGGTCGAATCCATCAGCCGGCCGTTCGGCGACGACGCGGCCGTCCTTCATGACGATAATGCGGTCGGAGGTTTCGAGGATTTCGTGCAGGATATGCGAGATGAAGATGACGGCCCCGCCGGCGGCGGTGAAACGGCGGACATGATCGAGCATCTGGCGGGCAAGGCTTGCATCGAGCGACGAGGTGGGTTCGTCGAGGATGACCAGCCGCGGCGGGGTGCCGGCGTCGGAAAAGGCCATTGAAATCTCGACCATCTGCCGCTCGGCGATCGAAAGATCGCCGACGGCCCGGCCGCTGTCGATGCCATGGCCGGGAAAGACGGTGTCGAGGCTCTTCTCGATGATATCGGCGGCGCGCCTGCGCCAGCCGAAACCGCCGAGATGGCGATGCATGATGCGGGCGTTCTCGACGATCGAGAGATTGGGGCAGAGCGAAAGCTCCTGAAAGACGCAGCGCACGCCGCGGGCGCGCGCCGCATTGATGCCGTAGCGCTCCAGCCGCTCGCCGTCGCTCGCCACACTCCCTTCATGCGGCGTCAGGCCGCCATTGATGACGCTGACGATCGTCGATTTGCCGGCGCCGTTGTGCCCGACGAGGCCGACGCATTCGCCCGGCATGACGCGGAGCGTGACACCGTCGAGCGCCCTGACCGCGCCGAAGCTCACCTTGGCACTATCGACGGCAATCACCGCCTTTAAAACCTCATCCATGCTGCCCCGCCATGCCTGCTCGCAAAGAATGCCGCGCGGCCATTTGCGGCCGCGCGGCAGCCGCCGGGAGATTACTTTGCCTGCTCGATGACCTTGATTGCATCAGCCTGGGTGTATTCCACGTTGGCGACGCCGCCAGCCTGGGTATTGGCGAGGTTGGTTTCGAGATTGTCCTGGTCGATGCGCAGGAAGGGCACGACGAGATCTTTCTTGACCTGCTTGCCGTCGAGAATCTGCTGGGCGACCCAGAAGGCCAGCGTGGAGACGCCGGGCGCGATCGACACCGACATCGTCTCGTAGCCCTTGGCGTCCTTCTGTTCCTTCCACCATTTCAGCTCGTCTTCGCGGTTGCCCATGATGATGGTCGGCATCTTCCGGTCGGTCGCGGCGATCGCCTGCGCGGCGCCATAACCGTCGCCGCCCTGCGTCACCACGCCGACGATATCGGGCAGGCTCGGCAGGATGCCGGCAACCGCCTTCTGCGCCACGTCCTGCGCCCAGTCGCCGTGAACGGAGCCGACGACCTTGAACTGCGGGAACTGCTTGACGCCGTCATGGATGCCGGCCGAGATCTCGTCGTCGACGAAGACGCCGGCCAGGCCGCGGATCTCGAGCAGATTGCCGCCGGCCGGCAGTTTCTTCGACAGGTACTCGACCTCGCTGCGGCCCATTTCCTTGAAGTTGACGGCGATGCGCCAGGCGCAGGGTTCGGTCACGATACCGTCGAAGGAAACGACGGTGATGCCGGCGTCGCAGGCTTCCTTGACCGCGCCGTTCAGCGCCGTCGGCGAGGCGGCGTTCAGCACGATTGCATCATAGCCCTGCAGGATCATGTTCTGGATCTGCGCCGCCTGTTCCGTCGCCTGGTTCTCGGCGGTGGTAAAAGGATCGGCTGCGGCAACGACGCCGGCCTTGACGGCCTCGCCGGTGACTTTGCCCCAGCTCGTCAGCATGGCCTGGCGCCAGGAGTTGCCGGCATAATTGTTGGAAAGGGCGATTTTCTTGGCCGACGTGTCGGCAAAGGCGGAAACGGGCATCGCGGCGCAAGCAATAGCGGCCGATGCCAGAAGCATCTTACGAATTGTCATGTCTCTCTCCCTTTGATCGCGCCGGTCGGCGGATCGTTCACTCCTGTGTGCCCAAAATGGGCACGAGTGAAAATTGTTCTTGCACTGAGCTTCCTCCTCTCAGTAAGGGCAGGATGCGGGAGATCGACCGGCCTGTACAGGGGCAAGGCAGCAAGTCGTTTGCGGGTTTTGCGCAATTAGCTGCGGGTTTACGCAAGACGGCGGCGCTTCCGCGGGCGCTTACTGCGAAGGGCGCGCTGCGGGTTGAGGAGCCTGCTGCCGTCTCGGGGAGGAACCACCATGCTGCATCTCGCACCCGCAGCCATGTTCGACCACTATCTCGGCATTTCCCGGCTGCTCGCGGGCCAGCTCGATTTCCGCTCGGCCATCCGTTCCGTTGCCGCCGAGGTCGCCCATATCATCCCGCACGACCATCTAGATGTCTGCGTGCTGCTCGAGGGCGGCAACTACCACACGGCCTATGAGACGGGCATCGAGACCGCCTGGGGCGACCTTGCCGGGGCGCCGGTGGTCAACAGCCCGATCCGCTCGCTGCTCTGGGGCGAGGTGGATTTTCTGCTGGCCGACGACGCCATGACGGACCAACGTTTCCACTTCGAGGGCGCCTTCAAGCGGCCGATCGTCGAGGAGTCGCTGCGGAGCCGCCTTCACGTGCCGATGAAGGTGCAGGGCACGATTATCGCCGCACTCTCCTGCTCGTCGCGAACGGCAGGCGTCTACACGATGGAGGATATCGAACGCGCCCGCATCATCGCCGACCTGCTGACGCCCTATTTCTTCGCGCTGCAGGCTGCCGAGCAGGCGCAGCGCTCGGCCATCGTCGAGGCGGAGGCCCGGGCCCGCGAGGAGGGGCTGCGGCAGGGCGCGCTGAAGCTGACCGAGGCACTGGAGCAGGAGCGCCAGCGGATCGGCATGGACCTGCACGACCAGACGCTCGCCGACCTGACGCGGCTCGCCCGCCGGATCGATCGCCTGTCGCGCAACGGCGAGGTGACGCCCGAGGCGCTGGAGCCGGTGTCCCGCTCGCTGCAGCATTGCATGCAGGATCTGCGGCAGATCATCGAACAGGCCAAACCCTCGGTGCTCCAGCTCTTCGGTCTCGCGCAGGCGATCGAGCATCATCTCGACCGCTCGACCCGCGACACCGGATCGGCGATCGAATGGGGTCTGGTCGACGAGACGCATGGCGCATTGGAGCGGCTGGAGCCGACCGTCAGCGTCGCGCTGTTCCGCATCGCCCAAGAGGCGATCAACAATGCGGTGCGCCATGCCGCACCGCTCACTGTGACGGTGCGGCTGGAGGCCGATGAGGAGCGGCTGTCGATCGAAATTTCCGACGACGGGAGCGGGCTCGCCAAGGCACGCGGCCGGATCGGCGGCGGCATCGATAATATGAAGACCCGTGCGCGGCTGATTTCGGCGCGCTTCACCACCGGGCCCGGCCATAACAATCGCGGCACCGTGGTGCGCGTCGTCCTGCCGCTAACCCCGCACGACCCGGCGAGCGGGCCGGACCGAGGAGAGACACGATGAAGGTTCTGATTGTCGAGGACGACCCGCTGCACCGCTCCTATCTGCACGAGGCGGTCAACGCCGCTCTGCCGGAATGCGATACGGTGATCGAGGCCGAGAACGGCACGGCCGGCGAGAAGCTCGCCCGCGACCACAAGTCGGCGCATATCGTCATGGACCTGCAGATGGCGAACCGCAACGGCATCGAGGCGGCGCGCACCATCTGGAAGGAGCGGCCGGAGACCCGCATCCTGTTCTGGTCGAACTATTCTGATGAGGCTTATGTACGCGGCGTCTCGCGCATCGTGCCGGATGGCGCCGCCTACGGCTATGTGCTGAAATCCGCCTCGGACGAGCGGCTGAAGCTGGCGCTGCGCTCGATCTTCATCGAGAGCCAATGCGTCATCGACCGCGAGGTGCGCGGCCTGCAGCAGAAGAGCCTCGGCCAGACGAACGGCTTTACCGATTCCGAATACGAAATCCTCGTCGATATCGCGCTCGGCCTCACCGACCGGGCCATCGCCAAACGCCGGGGCCTGTCGCTACGCAGCGTACAGAACCGCCTGCAGCAACTCTACGACAAGCTCGATGTCTACCAGAGCGCCGGCGACGACCACGAGGATGGCCGCTTCAATCTCCGCGCTCGCGCCGTCACCGTCGCCTTCCTGCGCAAGCTCCTCAATTACAGCGCTCTGGAGCGAGCCGAGGCGGAGCTGCAGGAGTGGCTTGACGGAAAATAGGTCCGGAGCGCACGCGCGTTCGGGCAAACCGGGAATAGACGCCGGCAACATGCATTCGGCACTGGCGCTGCAGCGACCAAAAGCCAAACAACCAGGCATCAGGCCGCTTCGCGATAGGGCTCTGCTACAGGTCCATCGGCCAGGTATCGGAGAGGCGGTAGCCGGCCGGGAAGGGGTCGGCGGGATCGACCATCAGCTGCTTGGTGCCGATGACCCAGGCTCGGCCCGAGATGATCGGGCTGATCCCGGCCTTGCCATGGATGTCGACCTCGCTGTCGATGCTGCAATGAAATTCAGTGTCGATGAGCGAGGTGCCGACGAACTTGTCACCCACCGTCATCTGACCCTTGGCGTGAAGGACCGCCATGCGGGCGGAGCAACCAGTCCCGCATGGAGACCGATCGATCTTGCCCGGCCGGATGGCGACCGCGTTCCTGCCCCAGAGCACGCCGTCCTTCATCATCAGGGGATCCGTGATCTGGCAGAAGGAAATGTGGTCCCAGTCGTTGGCAGGGTGCTTGAAGCCGAGCTGCTCATTGGCCGCCGCGGTAATCTTGACACCCATGCGGGCGATATCGCGCGCCTGATCGGGCTGCAGGCAGAGGCCGAGCGATGCGGCATCGACAAGAACAAAGCTGTCCCCGCCATAAGCCGTATCCACCGTGATGGTGCCGAGACCCTCGACTTCAATCTTGGCATCGAGCTTGTCGG
Source organism: Rhizobium sp. CIAT894 (assembly GCF_000172795.2). Classification (NCBI taxonomy): domain Bacteria; kingdom Pseudomonadati; phylum Pseudomonadota; class Alphaproteobacteria; order Hyphomicrobiales; family Rhizobiaceae; genus Rhizobium; species Rhizobium sp. CIAT894. The sequence goes on along the minus strand of NZ_CP020951.1, from coordinate 336,211 downwards.
CAAATGACGGGACGTTCCTGACCCGGATCCGCTCGGCCTTGCCGTCACGGCATTCCGCCTCGACCTCGATCAGACCGCCCGGCGCCTCGAGAACCATGCGGGTGACTGGTTGCTGCATCGGGATGATGCCGGTGTCGAGCAGAACGGTCGACACGCACATCGAGTTCGAACCGGACATCGGCGGGGTATCGGCCGGCTCCATGACAATCCAGCCCATCTGCGCCCTTGGATTCTTCGGGGGAACCAGCAGGTTGACGTGCCTGAAGACGCCGCCGCGAGGCTCGTTCAGCACGAAATTGCGCAGCGTCTCATCCTCGGCGATCCAGCGGGATTGCTCCCAGACCGTGGCGCCCGGGGGCGGAGCGACGCCGCCGACAATCACATCGCCGACTTCGCCTTCCGCATGGCAGCTCACGAGATGGATGACCTTCGATGTGCGCATATGTTCCTCCTGCTGAGTGACCGCGCCTCCGGCGCCTTCGATATAGGATATCGTATACGATTCACAAAGATCAAGTCAAGCGCCGGCAAGAGCGCTGCATGACTCCTCCGATGTTCCATAATTCCCATTACGCCACATTTTGTATAGCCGGCTACATAAACTTTCCAAGTGCGACATATGCAGCTCTTCGCCGGCCGCGCTTTGGCTCGCTGCTATTGAGGCTCTGGCCGATGATGGCGGCGATCGTCGCTGCGACGGTATTGGGATCGTCGTTTATCGCAAGCAACAACACCGTTCTCACAACCGCCGCGCTCGGAGGCGCGCTCGCCCTCTATTTGCTCAATCGCTTCACGCTTTGCCTGGAGTTGCCGTAGCAGCGATCGGCAGGCTATTGAAAGAGGATGATGCTTGCCGGCGTTGGCGGCATCGGTTTGACCGTGACGCCGGCAAGGCCGGCCAGTCTTGCCATCTGTGTCAGCTCACTTTGGGTGTAAGCTTGGCCGGCCGGCGTGCTGGCCAGCATCTCCCAGGAGAACGCCGCGGGAAAAGGCGGCGACACGCCATCTTCGTTCGGCACGAAATCGACCGCGACGATCCGGCCTTCCGCCGCAAGGCTGGCGATGATCTTTCGCAACAGTTCAGCACATGTCGGCAAATCGAAGTGGTGCAGAAAATTCGGAAGCAGGACGAGATCGTAACCCGTACCCCAATCCACATCGAAGGCACTGCCGGCGATCGTCCGGTACCGGTCAGCGACGCCGGCCTTTTCCGCATTCTGTCTCGACAGTTCCAACACAGCGGCCCAGTCGACGGCGACGATCTCCGCCGATGGAAAGGCCTTCGCAATTTCGATCCCGAACATGCCGGGACCGGCAGCGATATCCAAAACCTTTTTGGCAGACCTCCGCCAGCCGGAGATTTCGCCGGCCAGTATTTTGGCGCTGAGACCGGTAAAGGAGCCCATGCCGCGCGCAAACTTCAACCAGACGGGGTTGTCTGCCGACATGTTCGCAAGCCCGGCCGAACCGCCGTTTCGCACGGCGGCGGCCGGATCGCGCAGAAAATTATCCAGGATTTCGGGTGCGGCGACGAACTCGACAGCAGAGCCCATATAGGCCGGCGAATTGCGATCGAGGAACATCCTGGTCGAAGGCGTCATTCGGTACTGGCCGCTCTCCTTTGTCAGGAAACCATGGACCACGAGATAGTCGCACAGGATGCGCACCCCACGCTCCGAGGCGCCTGTTGCCGACGCCAGCAATTCTGCCGTTTTGCCCTCGCCGATATGCGTAAAGAGATCAAGTTCGATGGCTGCCCTCATCGCCGCGGTCTTTCGGCATGCAAAGAGTGCATCGACCACGAGTTCGGGCGACACGACGCCGGTATGAGCGTCCTCGACAATTGTTTCCATAGGATCCCCCGAGCTCTCGACCGATCTTGCCCGGCAGCGCCGGCCGCAGGAATTATGCGTACATTGGCATATTCTACAATACGCACTGCGCTAACCCTATCGGGTGCTCCCCGCCTCGATGGCCGAGCCGTCCTGACGGCCGCTCCCGCCCGCATGACGTAATGACGGCGCATGTCTGTGAGCCCCGAGTCCGTCTTTTCTACCGTACCTCAAATTCCGGATCGGACGGAACCTGCATGGCGAGGGCAAGATGGTTTGTCTGCGCGGCAAGGCCGATGATCGTCAAAAGTTCACCATGTTGGGCATCCGTCATCCCGCGGGTCCGGGCGGCTGCGGTATGGGATTGAATGCAATACTGGCAGGCATTGGCCGTCGACACCGCGATGTAGATCATCTCCCGCGTCAACGGATCGATTGCGCCTTCGACCGTCATGACCGCTTTCAGCGTTTCCCATACCCGCTTGAGGTTGGCCGGATCGTTCGCCAGGGCGCGCCAGAAATTGTTGATGAAATCGGTCTTGCGCGTCGCCCGGATGTCGTCGAACACGGCTTGAACGGCCGGAATGGCGGCGGCCTCTTGGTCCGACAGGAGTTTGACTGTTGCCATCGAAAGTTCCTTTCCGCGCGCCGATCTACGGCCTCAGCATGATATTGCTCGGCGATCCGCCGCCTGCGGAAGATAGGAAGAAACGGCAACGGCTGCCAGCCTCCCCGCCGGCGAGGAAATCGAAGCGGCTGTTTCACGAAAACGGGCAAAATTAGAAATTATTGTCTACAGATTTTGTAGATTATACCGTTCCATAGCCCTGTCGACTTCAGCGCTGAGAATTCGAACGCCCGATGGATGCATCCTTGGGCGCATGTGACCTGCCGACTCTTCCCATATCAACAGGAGATTTCCATGAGCAATCCGGTTCTCGTCAATCAGATCATTCCCGACACCGATGTCGTCCGGCTGACCGGCCGTGTCGGCGCCGAAATCAAAGGTATCCGCCTCGGCGGAGAACTTTCGGATACAACGGTGGCAGCCATCAACCAGCTTCTCCTGAAGCACAAGGTGATCTTCTTCCGCGATCAGGGACATCTTGACGATTCCGAACAGGAGGCTTTCGCGCGCCGCCTCGGCGACCTCGTGCCGCATCCAACCCAGGGCCCGGTTGACGGCACGGCTTCCATCCTCAACCTCGATTCCAGCCGCGGCGGTGGCCGGGCGGATCAGTGGCACACAGACGTCACCTTCGTGGACGCCTACCCCAAATTCTCCGTCCTGCGCGGCGTCGTCATCCCGGCGGCCGGCGGCGATACGATCTGGTCCAACACCCACGCCGCATACGAAAGCCTGCCGGCGCCGCTCAAACTGCTGGCGGAGAATTTGTGGGCCATTCACAGCAATGCCTATGACTATGCCGCCGTGCGCCCTCGCGCCACCGCCGAAGAGAAGAAGCATTTCGAGGAGGTTTTCACCTCGACCATTTACGAAACCGAGCATCCGGTCGTGCGTGTCCATCCGGAAACCGGCGAAAGATCGCTGCTGCTCGGCAACTTCGTTCAGCGCCTGGTCGGCCTGTCGAAGAGCGACTCCGCCAAACTCTACGAAGTGTTCCAGTCCTACGTCACCGCCCCGGAAAATACCGTGCGCTGGCGCTGGAGAGCCGGAGATGTCGCGATCTGGGACAACCGCGCCACCCAGCACTATGCCGTCAACGACTATGGTGACCAGCACCGCGTCGTGCGCCGCGCCACCGTCGACGGCGATGTTCCCATCAGCATCGACGGCCGCCGCAGCATAACCCACGTCAAGGCTGCCAAGCCGCAAGCAAAGGCGGCGTGATCGCCCACATATGAGTGTCGCCCGGAAGCAAAATGGGCCGCATGCCTTACGAGAAGGACAGCTTCTCGCTTGGCCGGGTCAGGGTTTCCGGGCGCAGCACCGCATCGAGATGCTCCTTCTGCATCAGGCCGCGTTCGAGAAGGATTTCGTAGACCCCCCGTCCCGAATGATGCGCTTCCAACGCAACCTCGGTGGCGTTGCGATAGCCGATATAGGGGTTGAGCGCCGTGACGATGCCGATCGACTGCTCGACCGTCTGCCGCAAACGGTCGCGATTGGCGGTGATGCCGCAAATACAATTCGCCTCGAGCGTCAGGCAGGCATTGGTCAGGTGGCTCAGGCTGCGGTAGAGGCTGTAGAAGATCACCGGCTCGAAAGCGTTCAGCTGCAGCTGGCCAGCCTCGGCGGCCATGGTGATCGTCACGTCGTTGCCGATCACTTCGAAGGCGACCTGGTTGACGACCTCGGGGATCACCGGATTGACCTTGCCGGGCATGATCGAGGAACCGGCCTGGCGCGCCGGCAGATTGATCTCGTTCAATCCGGCCCGCGGCCCCGAGGACAGCAGCCGCAGATCGTTGCAGGTCTTGGAAAGCTTGACCGCGACGCGCTTCAGAACACCCGAAAGCTGCACGAAGGAGCCGCAATCCTGTGTCGCCTCCACCAGATCAGGTGATGTCACCAGATCGATACCGACGATTTCGGACAGGCGCTCGCGCACCAGCGCTGCGTAGCGAGGATGAGCGGTGATGCCGGTGCCGATCGCGGTTGCGCCGAGATTGATCTCACGGATCAACGAGACCGCCTCGGAAAGACGCGCCTCGTCCTCCGCCAGCATCAGCGCATAGGTTCCGAATTCCTGCCCCAGTGTCATCGGCACGGCGTCCTGCAACTGGGTGCGGCCCATCTTCAGGACGTCGGCAAACTCGACCGCCTTGGCCTCGAATGCCCGGCGCAGAATGCCCATGGCGTCGACCAGGCGGTGAACGCCGATCCATGCGGCAAGCTTCAGCGCCGTTGGATAGACGTCGTTGGTGGATTGCGAGAGATTGACGTGCTCGTTCGGATGCAGGTGCTGGTACTCGCCCCGGCGATGGCCCAGGATTTCGAGCGCCCTGTTGGCAATCACCTCGTTGGCGTTCATGTTGGTCGAGGTTCCCGCCCCGCCCTGGATCAGATCGACGACGAAATGATCGTGCAGCGCACCGTCGCGGATTTCGATGCAGGCCGCGATGATCGCGTCGGCGCGCTCCTGATCCAGAAGGCCGAGGCTCGCATTGGCCTGAGCCGCCGCCTGCTTGATCGCCGCGAGCGACGCGATCAGATCCGCCGATTCCTTCAGCGTCTGGCCGGTAATCGGAAAATTCTCGACCGCACGCAGCGTGTGCACGCCGTAATAGGCCGAGGCCGGCACGTCGCGATCGCCGATCAGGTCGTGCTCGACGCGGATAGCAGTGATATCGGATGTCGTCATGGCAGGAACCTTCGAGTGGGGCGCTGCGGGCACGCATTGCGGCAGCAGGCTGAAGACGAGAATGGCTGGTGACGCGGCGGGGTTAGCCGCGTCGACAGACGTCATCGGGCAAGGGCGGCAAGGCGAAGATCGTCGCCGTCCGCCTTCTATCCGCGCAGTTTGAACGGAAAAGACACGCCGCCCGTCGTAACACCCATCGTATTGACACGCTGAGGATGGTGGAACGGCGCGAGCTGGCTGCGGATCTCAGGCGAACCGATGCCGAGCCGCTCGAGAAGCTCAGTCACGACGGCGTAAAGAATTTCGAGATTGCCGTCCTCGATCTTGACCGAGATGCCGAGCGCACCGTCCGTCCCCAATCGCCGGGTTTCGTCCGAGGCCCGCACGCCGATCGCGTAGCTGGCATCGGCCCCGAGCTTGCCGATGAGGGCGCCGTTGAATGCGCGCATCAGGGCCGTGCAGTAGCGCCCCTCGCCCGCAACCATGTCAGGGTGGTGTGCCATTGCATGGAAGATGCGGGCCAGTGCGGCACCGCGCCTCGACGACCCCTCGCCCGCCCCGTCGCCATCCGCTGCCGCGGCAAGCTTGGTATAGATTCGGGCCAGGCGATCCAGGGGAAAGGCCGGGGTCGGGAGATTGCATCCGTCGATCCCCCATTCGACATCCCGAACATCCAGATCGCAGAGTTCGGCGACAGTGCGCTTGACCCTCCCCTGCATCGGATGATCCGCCAGGTGGTAGCCTTCCATGTCTGCGCCGATCGCCCGGGCGCCGGCAAGCATGCCGACGTGCTTACCCGAGCAATTGCTGCAGACGGCTGTCGGGACAAAGTCCTGCCTGATCCAGGAGCGGTTGACCGTTTCGAACAGCGAAGGATGACCGCCGCAGCGAAGGTCAGCCTCCTCGGCCTTGATCTTCGACAGCATGGCCCGCGTGCGCGCGATATGCCGCTCTTCGCTGCTGTGGGACGCGCACATCAGCGCAACATCCGCATCATCGAAGCCGAAACGCTCGACGCCCTCCGCCTCCAGGATGGCAAGCGCCTGGGCCGGCTTGGCGGCGGAGCGGGCAAGCGTCATACGCTCGGGATTTCCCAGCGCGTAAAGCAGCCTGCCCTTTGCATCGACGACAGCCGCGTGGACGCGATGGCGGTTCTCGACGATGCCGCCACGATCGGTGACGACGAAATCCTCACTCGGGGTCATGTCTCTCTCCATTTCATGCCGCACCCCGGCGGCGACATGCGCCGCCGGAGCAAGCCTCGATTGTCGATCGGTGTCAGGCGAGATCGAAACCGCCGCGATCCTCGCCCTGTTCGGCGGCGAGCATGTAGATGCGCTCACGCATCAGCAGCCAGCCGACCACTAGCGCCGGAATGATCAGCGCCAGAGAAGCGACCGTGTAGGTTCCGACCGGATAGTCGAGAGCCATCAGGATCACGACGACGGCAAGGAAACCCAGCGTCAGCACGCCGGTATAGGGCGCGCCGAACATCCGGAATTCAGGCCGCGCCAGCTTGCCCTGCCGCGACAGCTGCCACAGCTTGAGCTGGCAGAGCACGATCACGCCCCATGCGGCGATGATGCCGAGGGCGGCGACATTCAGGCCGATTTCGAAGGCCTCCGCCGGAACGACGGCGTTCAGCACGACGCCGAAGGCGGTCACGACAGCCGTCACCGCAATGCCGACATAAGGCACGCCGGATCGGTTCATCTTCGCCAGCGCCGCCGGCGCCGAGCCGGAAACCGCCATGGAATGCAGGATGCGGCCTGTGGAATAGAGGCCGGCATTCAGCGACGACAGGACGGCGGTCAGCACGACCAGGTTCATGACGACGTCGGCGCCCTGGATGCCGATCTTGCCGAAGAAGGTCACGAACGGGCTCTCGCCGCCCTTATAGGCGGTATAGGGCAGTAGCAGTGACAGCAGCAGGACCGAGCCGACATAGAAGACCACCAGGCGCAGCACGACTGTCCGGATCGCCCGCGGCATGACCTTGCGGGCATTTTCGGTTTCACCGGCGGCGGTGCCGATCAGCTCGATCGAGGCATAGGCGAAAACCACGCCCTGTATCACCACCAGGGCCGGCAGGATGCTGTTCGGGAACATGCCTCCGAAATCGGTGATCGTGCTGAGGCCTGGAACATGGCCGTCGATCGGCGTGCCGGTGACGACGAAGTAGACCCCGACGATCAGGAAGACGACGAGGGCGAGAACCTTGACGAGGCTGAACCAGAATTCCAGTTCACCGAAGACCTTCACCGACAGAAGATTCATCGAGAGGACGAGGACCAGCGCCGCCAGCGCAAAGACCCACTGATCGATCATGGCGATCCATGGAACATAGGCCTTGAAGAAATTCATGTAGAGGGCGACCGCAGTGACGTCGGCGACCGCCGTCATCGCCCAGGTCAGCCAATACATCCAGCCGACCGCGAAGGCGAGCTTTTCGCCGTAAAATTCCCGGGCATAGGAGACGAACGAGCCCGAGGTCGGGCGATGGACGATCAGTTCGCCAAGAGCCCTCAGAACGAGAAAGGCGAAAAAGCCGCACAAGGCATAGACCAGCACAAGTGCCGGACCGGCAGCGGCAAGCCGGCCGCCGGCGCCGAGAAATAGCCCCGTGCCGATGGCGCCGCCGATGGCGATCATCTGGATCTGCCGCGGCTTCAGCGCCTTGTGGTAGCCGAGATCCTCCTCGGCAAAGACTTGGCCTTCGGCCTCGCTTCTATTGGATTGCATGACTGTCATTTCTCCTCCCTATCCCTGGGTTCGGCAACCTCCCGGCCGCCCCTCCGAGCAGATGTCATAAAGATGTTAATCTGCTATGCGGTCTGACAGATTTGGCGAATAAAGGAAAAACCACCCTGCAGTCAAGGATTTTCCCTCTGCTATTTGTGGATGCGTCACCGGCGGCCTGGAGAAAGGCAGTCTTTGGCGGCGGGATTGGATCGATTTCCTAGGCTTCCGTCAAAAGCGCCAAAGATATCAGAGCTCGATGCCGATGATGCGGCTGACAGCCGCCGCGACCTTCCTGAGATGGATTTCCATCGCTGCCTGAGCCTCGGTCTCCGCCCCTATGCGAATGGCTTCGACGATGGCGCGATGCTCTTCATTCGATTCCTGACGGCGTGGCCCCAAGGCGGTCAGCAGCCCAGATTGCTGCGCCATCGCTTCGCGGACGTCATCGACGATATCGCGGAAGACGGCGTTCTTCGAAGCTTCGGCGATCAGCCCGTGAAAATCCGAATCCAGCCGCACCCAAGCCTCGGTATCTTGTTCCTGCTCCATCCGGTCGCAAAGGTGAAGCAGCCGGGACAGCTCATCGTCGCTCCGGCGCAGCGCTGCCCAGCCGGCAGCGGATACTTCGACGAAGGGCCGCGCCTCCACCAGATCACGCGCCGAATAATCGCCGTAACGGATATCTCCGCCGCCGCCAGCCGCGAGCACATAGGTTCCGCTTCCCGTTCGCGTCTCCGTCAGCCCCAAAATCTGCAGCGAGCGCAGCGCTTCCCGCACGATCGGACGGCTGACGCCGTATTTTGCCGCGAGCTTGGCTTCCGACGGCAGCTTGGAACCTTCGGCAAACCGGCCGGAGACAATGAGATTGCGCAATTCCTCGAACACCAGTTCCGAGGCGCTTTTTCGACTGAGGATCGCGGAGTCGGAAAGCCAGTTTTCCAGATCATTCATCGTCTTGCATTCGATCGGCAGCGCAGCCGGATATGGGGTGCAAATTTAAAATCATACCTTAGGCGCAGTCCCTCTTTCATCGGCAATCCCGATGATGGAACGCTTGACCTCCAGCAGATGCTCGGCCATCGCGGCCTGCGCATCCCTCTCGCTGCCCGCGGCAACGGCCCGGAGAATGCGGCGGTGCTCGGCGTTGGAGGCTTTGCGCCGGCCGCGAACATGCTCCACCAGTTCCGATTGCGTCGAAAGCGCGCCGCGGACATCGGCGACGACTTTTCGGAAGATCGCATTGCCCGAGGCTTCGGCGATCTCTCCATGGAACTCGGCGTCCATCCGCACCCATGTCTGGACGTCGTCCTCCTCATCCATCCGGTCGCACAAGGATGAGAGCGACGCCAGCTGCTCGTTCGAGCGCCGCAATGCCGCCCAACCCGCAGCCGGGATCTCGATGCAGGGGCGCGCCTCCATGAGATCGCGGGCGGAATAGGCGCCGCCGCCGAGCTGTCGCGCCGGGCTTTCCGAAACGATATAGGTGCCCCGGCCGGTTCTGGTCTGCGTGAACCCCAGCGTCTGCAGCGAGCGGAGCGCTTCACGCACGATCGCCCGGCTGATGCCGTAACGTTCGGCGAGCTGCACTTCCGAGGGAAGACGGGTGCCGAGCGCCAGTTTCCGACCAACAATGGCGGTGCGGATATCTTGGAAGACCGCTTCGGCAGCGTTTCTCCGGCCGATCTCTTTCTTCTCTGACAGCCATGAATCCATATCCTGCATCGAAGGACGATGCGGGCATTCGAAAGAGCTGTCAAGCAACCGGACAGGTGCCGGCGGCCTGCCGACGCGTGGCCTACCAGAGCTTCATGTGACGGTTGACGTCCTTGTAGAGCAGGTAGCGGAAGCGGCCGGGGCCGCCGGCGTAGCAGGCCTGCGGGCAGAAGGCGCGCAGCCACATGAAATCGCCGGCCTCGACCTCGACCCAATCCTGGTTCAGGCGATAGACCGCCTTGCCCTCCAGCACATAGAGACCGTGCTCCATCACATGGGTCTCCATGAAGGGGATCACCGCGCCAGGCTCCAGCGTGACGATATTGACGTGCATATCGTAGCGCACATCGGCCGGATCGATGAAGCGGGTCGTGCCCCAGCGGCCGTCGGTGTCGGGCATGGCGCGGATCGGATGGTCGTCCTCATGGGTGACGATCGCCGGCGGCGGCTCCAGCCCCTCGACCTCCTGAAAGGCCTTTCTGACCCAGTGGAAGATGGCAGCGGCCGAACCGTCGTTTTTCAGCCGCCAGGCCGAACCGGCGGGAATGTAGACGAAGGAGCCGGCGCGCAGCGCGTGGCTGACGCCTTCGAGCTCCACCATCATGCCGCCTTCGACGACGAAGAGGACTGCTTCGGCCCGCTTGTCCGGCTCCGGCCGATCACTGCCGCCGCCCGGCTGAACCTCCATGACGTATTGCGAGAAGGTCTCGGAGAAACCGGAAAGCGGACGGGAGAGAACCCATGCCCGCGTTCCCGTCCAATGCGGAAGCAGGCTGGTGACGATATCGCTCATGACGCCGCGGGGGATGACCGCGTAAGCCGTGGTGAAGACGGCCCTGCCGGAAAGCAATTGGGTCTGCGGCGGCAAACCGCCGAGCTTCGAAAAATACTCTGTCTTGTCCATTGATGCGGCTTTCCAGGCAGATGTCACTGCATCTGCTTTATGCGCCGTCGGCCGGTTAGGCAACTCCCAACGCCTTTCGCTACCGGTCGGCCATCACCAGGTGGCCCGGCCCGACTTCACGATAGAAGGTGGCCGGAGGCTGGTAGTCGACTGATCGCATCGGGCTCTTGATCTCGTCATTCGCCACCATGCGTTTTTCGTGGCGGCGGTCGGGATCCGGCACCGGCACGGCGGCGATGAGTTTCTTCGTATAGGGGTGTTGCGGGTTTTCGAAGACGGCGGCGCGCGGGCCGATCTCAACGATCTCGCCGAGATACATCACCGCCACGCGGTGGCTGACGCGCTCGACCACCGCCATATCGTGCGAGATGAACAGGAAGGCGAGGTCGAGGCTCTGCTGCAGGTCGAGCATCAGGTTGATCACCTGCGCTTTGATCGACACGTCGAGCGCCGACACGCTTTCGTCGGCGACGATGACCTTCGGCTGCAGGGCGAGCGCGCGGGCAATGCAGATGCGCTGGCGCTGGCCGCCGGAAAATTCATGCGGATAGCGCGCCGCCATATCCGCGGACAGGCCGACCTTGACCAGCAGATCGGCAACGACCTCTTTTGCCTGTTTCGAACCGCCCATTCTGTGTTCGAGATAGGGCTCGGCGATCGCGGCCCCCACCGTCATGCGCGGATTGAGGCTGGCAAAGGGATCCTGGAAGATCATCTGCACGGATTTGCGCATCTCGCGCAGATCCTTCCTGTCGAGGCCGAGCACCTCCCTGCCCTCGACGAGAACGGAACCGGCCTGCGGCTCGATGAGACGCATGATGGCGCGGCCCGTCGTCGATTTGCCGCAGCCGGATTCGCCGACAAGCGACAGGGTTTCGCCGGCGTGCAGATCGAAGGAGACGTTTTCGACCGCATGCACCCGGCTGGTCAGCCGGCCGAACAGGCCGGAATGAATGTCGAAACGCTTGGTGAGGTTCTTCACCTCAAGCACCGGCGTCGCCGCGACGGTATCGGCGGCCTCGGCCGGACTATCCGACTGACCCGTCGCCGTGTTGACCACCGGGAAGCGCAGCGGCCGCTGGCGGCCCTGCATCGAGCCGAGCACCGGCACGGCCGACAGCAGCGCTCTGGTATAGGGATGTCTGCCGCGGTGGAAGATATCGGCGGTGACGCCGCTTTCGACCTGTTCGCCGCGATACATGACCACCGTCCGATCGGCGATCTCGGCGACGACGCCCATATCATGGGTGATGAAGAGAACAGACGTCCCCTCCTCTTCCTGCAGCATCTTGATGAGATCGAGGATCTGACCCTGGATCGTCACGTCGAGCGCCGTCGTCGGCTCGTCGGCGATCAGGAGCCTCGGCCGGCTGGCAAGCGCCATGGCGATCATCACCCGCTGGCGCATGCCGCCGGAAAAGCGGTGCGGATATTCGTCGAAGCGCGAGGCGGCCGAGGGGATGCGGACTTTTTCCAGCAGCCTGATCGTCTCGGCCCTGGCATTGGCCTTGCTCATCTCGGAATGGCAGAGCAGCGCTTCGGAAATCTGATCGCCGATGGTGAACAGCGGATTGAGCGAGGTCATCGGCTCCTGGAAGATCATCGCCACCTCGTTGCCGCGCACCTGCCGCATGGCATGTTCGGGCAAGGTCAGCAGGTCGCGGCCGCCGAGCATGACCCGGCCCTCGACGCAGCTGCTATCGGCCTGCAGCAGCCGCATGATCGAGAGCGAGGTGACGCTTTTGCCCGAACCGGATTCGCCGACGATCGCCACGGTTTCGCCAGGTGCGACGGTGAAGGAGACGTCGCGCACGACCGGTTTCCAGGCGCCATCGACCAAGAAGGACGTCGTCAGCCCCTCGACGGAAAGAACGGCGGCGGCTGTCTCGATCGATTCTGCCTGGACGCTGCCCATCTCGGTTCCTCCTCCGGCTCAATCCGGCCAGCGCAGCAGCCCGTCGAAACGGTGCCGGCTGCGGTTTTCGATCGGCGTGGCGATGATCTCGTTGGAGGCGAGGGCCTTGTCGAGTTCCTCAGCCAAGCGGTTGGCGACGATGACCTCCTGGCCCGGATGCAGGTTGCACGGGTCGAGATAGAAATAGCGGTGCTCCACCTCGTGATCGCGCACGATGATCGGCGGGCTGCCCTTCGCCAGTGCATCGGCCAGATCCCAGGCGGTAATATGCGCCTCTTCGGCATCGACGATCAGGCGCAGCCGGTCGAGCGGATTGTTGGTCGGGTCGGGCTCGACCAGCGCGGTGACGCCGGGACGGCCGTCGAGTGTCTTCTTCCAAAGGTTGAGATAGCCGGTTTCGCGTTCGCGAATGCCGGCATGGTCGCGCCTTTCCCAGGCTTCGAGTGCTGCCATGACACCGAAGATGCTTTCCTTGCCGACCTTCATGCCGCGGCCGATGCCCATATTCTGCAGGAAGGCATGGCGCACAAGTTCCTTGCGGCCGGCGACGATGCCGGACGTCGGGCCGCCGAGGAATTTGTGGCCGGAATAAAGCGCGATATCGGCCCCCTGCTCCAGGAAAATCCTGAGATCATATTCCGAGGCGGCATCGACGATCACCGGCACGCCCCTGGCATGAGCGATCTCGACGAATTCCTTCAGGTTCAGCAGGCCGTAGTCGACGACATGGTGGGAGACGACATAGACGGCGGCGGCGGTCTTTTCGGTGATCGCCTTTTCCATGTGGAAGCGGTGCGTCGAGGTCGCTTGTCCCACAAGCACGACCTTGCCGCCGGCAAGCCGGATCGCCTGATCGACCGGTGCGCCGTAGCTCACCACATGGCCCATCTGCACCAGCACCTCGTTCTTCTCGGGCACGGCATCCGGCAGCTTCTCGATTGCCAGCAGATTGTCGCCTGACATGGCGCCGGCGACCGCCAGCGAAATGCCGGCCGAGCAGGAAGCGGTGACGAAGCCCGCCTCACCGCCGGTCAGCCGGGCGATGACCGCGCTTGCCTTGCGCTGCAGGTCGTTGATCTCGACGAAATGCGGCAGGATCGATGCCATCGCCTCGATCGCCTCCGGCACGACGATCGAGGCGCCGAGGCTGGTCATCGTGCCCGAGACGTTGATGACGGGGCGAAGGCCGAGCGATGATCGCATATCAGTGGACATGAAGTTCTCCAGAATTCCGGGGTCGGGGAGCGGCGCATGGGGGAACGCTCCTCCAAATATGAAAACTTTCGTCAGCCGTGCAAGGCGACGATGGCCTCAATCTCGACGGTGATGTTGCCGGGCAACGAACCGAAGCCGACCGCCGAGCGGGCATGTTCGCCGGCCGGCCCGAAGACTTCGATGAAGAGATCCGAGCAGCCGTTGATGACGCTCGGATGATCCTCGAAATCGGGCACGGCATTGACCATGCCGAGCAGCTTGACCACCCGCCTGACGCGGGAGAGATCGCCCAGCGCCTCGTGCATCACGGCAAGCAGATTGATGCCGGTCAGCCGGGCGTGGCCATAGGCCGCCTCGACACCGACGCCGCCGCCGACCTTGCCGGCATGCAGCAAACCGTCGGCCTCGCGCGGCCCCTGGCCGGAGAGATAGAGCATGTTGCCCTCCAGCACATGCGTCACGAAATTGGCGATCGGCGGCGGTGGCGGCGGCAGCGTTATGCCGAGGGCGGCAAGCCGTTCGTAAGGCGAGCTCTCGACCTTGCCGGCGGCGGTGGGAAACTGGTTCACGCAAACTCCTGTCATGCAATTTTCGATTTGGCGAATTTGGGAACCGACCGAGAGGTCGGCGGATTAAAGATCCTTGCGAAGTCTTGGATCGAGCATGTCCCTGAGGCCGTCGCCGACCATCTGCAGCGACAGCACCGAGAGAATGATGGCAACACCCGGAAACAGCGTCATCCAGTCGGCCTGACCGATATATTGGCGGCCGGCGGCGATCATCGTTCCCCAGGTCGGGATCTCCGGGCTGACGCCGAGGCCGAGGAAGGAGAGGCCGGCTTCGGCAAGCATGGCGCTGGCGAAGAGGAAAGTCGCCTGCACAAGGATCGGCGACAGCAGGTTGCGCAGCACATGCCGCGTCATGATGTGGAAGGTCGAAATCCCAAGCGCCCTCGCCGCCTCGACATAGGGCAGCTCGCGAATGACGAGCGTCGAGGCACGGACGATGCGGGCAAGGCGGGGCGCATAAACGATCGACAGCGCGATGATGACTGTTGTCAGCGACGGACCAAGGGCAGCGACCAGCGCGATCGCCAGCAGGATATCCGGGAAAGCCATCATCGCATCGATCAGCCGGGCGATCGGCGTATCGAGCTTCTGGAAAAAGCCGGCGAGCAGGCCGAGCGTCACGCCGATCGCCGCCGACAGGGCGACGACGGCGGCGCCGACCAGCAGCGACAGCCGACCGGCAAAGATGGTGCGGGAGAAAACGTCGCGACCGAACTCGTCCGTGCCGAAGAAGAAAATCTCACTCGGCGGCTTCAGCCGGTTGACGATCGAAAGCTTGGACGGCGAATAGGGCGCGACAACGGGCGCGAAGACCGCCAGCAGCACGAAGATCGTCAGGATCAGCAGGCCGAAGGCCACCGTCTTGCGCTTCAGCAGGCGGCGGACGAATTTGCTGCCTTCGCTCTCGGCTGATTTGATTGCGATATCGGCCATCAGTAGCGCACCCTCGGATCGACCAGCAGATAGAGCATGTCGATCGCAAAATTGATCAGCACATAGAGGGCGGCGATGACGAGCAGAGCCCCCTGGATGACGGGATAGTCGCGGCGCAGAACCGCGGAGACGACGAGATTGCCGACACCCGGCAGGCCAAAGACGGTCTCGGTGACGACGGCCCCTGAAATCAGCACCGCCGCCGTCAAGCCGAGCACCGTCAGGATCGGGATCAGCGCATTCTTCAGCGCGTGTTTGAGGATGACCCGGCGCTCGACCAGCCCCTTGGCGCGCGCCGTGCGGATATAATCGTCGCCGAGCACGTCGAGCATCGAGGCGCGGGTAAAGCGCAGGATCAGTGCCGAAGAGACGATGCCGAGCGCGAATGCCGGCAGCGTCAGGTGATACATGCGCTCGAGAAAACTCGAGCCGGGACCGCCATAACCGGAGACGGGGAAGAGGTTCAGGCGGACGGCAAAGAACTGCATCAGGATGAGACCGAGCCAGAAGCTGGGAATGCTGGCGGCAAACATGGCGAGCGTCGTCGCCGCCTGATCGACCAGGGAGCCGCGCCGATAGGCGGCATAGATGCCGATCGGCAGCGCGATGATGCTGGCGATGGCAAGCGAAAACAGCGTCAGGAAGAAGGTCGGCTCGGCGCGATCGATGAGCGCCGACGTCACGGGCATGTTGAGGAAAATCGACTGGCCGAGATCGCCCTTCAGCAGCTGGCCGATATAATAGACATATTGCAGGCCGAGCGACCGATCGAGGCCAAGCCGGGATCTCAGATCAGCAATATCCTGCGGCGTCGCATCCGGCCCGAGCATGACGGCGGCCGGATCTCCCGGCGTCACGCGCACGATGACGAAGACGATCGTGACGACGAGAAACATCACGACGATCATGCCGAACAGGCGCTGGAGGATGTAGCGGATCATCCAAACTGCTCCCACCGCTGGTGCTTGGAGCACCCTAGCGGATGCCGCCTCTCTCCCTCATTCCTGTGCTCGTCACAGGAATCCAGCGCGCCCAAGTCCTTGGGCGCAGAAGACTCTCCGACTGGACAAGGGTCAATCACAGCGCAGAAGCGCCGTGGCTGGATTCCTGTGACGTCCCTCGGGTCAAGCCCGAGGACAGGAATGAGGGAGCAAGTACTAGGCACCGAAATCACTCCATCACTTCTTGATCGAAGCGTTCCAGAAATACGGCCACGGGGCCGGATCGACGCCGTCGAGCTTGACCGACTTCGCCGAGACAGCGTTGAAATCGCCGATCTTCATGAAGGGCGCGTCGGTATAGATAGCCTTCTGGACATCGGCCCAGAGCGCCACCCGCTTCTTCGGGTCGACCTCGGAGGTGAAGGCATCGACGGCGGCCTTGCGGGCCGGCGTGTCCCACCAGCCGGGCGAACTGGTCGAGAGCGATCCGATCAACGCCGGTTCCGGCAGGAAGGGGCTGTGGGTGATGTAGATATCCCAGAGCTTCGGATCGGTGCGGCGCTGCGTCAGCGTCGCCCAGTCCACCACCTGCATATCGACGGTGAAACCGGCAAGCTTCAGATATTCGGCGGCGACCTGCGCCATCTTGTAGTGGAATTCGTACTGGCGGCTGGTCAGGATGCGGATCGGCTCGCCGTTATAACCGGCCTTCTTGGCGGCAGCTGCCGCCCCTTCCGGATCGGCGACATTATAGGCGCCCTCGACGCCGGCATCCGTCGACCAGGCAAAGGTCTTCGGGTAGACGGCGCCGTCGAGCGCATAAAAATCCTTGCTGCCGAAGGCCGCGGCCAGCATGTCTTCCATGCTGAGCGCCTGGCGGATCGCCTTGCGGACCTCGACATTCCCAGCGACACCTTCCTTCGTGTTGAAGACGAAAACAGGATAACCGAAGGGCTTGAGCATGACCGGCTGCGAGGCGGTGGAGGCCTTCAGCTTGTCGTAGGATTCGACCGGGATCGAATCGACATAATCATACTGGCCGGAGATGGCGGCCTCGACGCGAGTGTTCGGGTCCGGCACCGGCACGAAGCGGATTTCATCGAGATATTGATGGCGGGCGCCGCCATAACCATTGCTGTCGCCTTCGCGGGACTTGTAGCCATCGAAGCGGACGAGCTGGATATACTGGTCGGCCTTGCGCTCCTTCAGCATATAGGGACCGGTGCCGATGAATTCCTTCATCGGCTCGTCCTGCTTTTCCGAGGGGATGATGATCGCGGCCGAATTGTTGAAAGCAAGCAGCGAAGTCAGCGGCGCATAGGGCTGCTTCAGCGTGATGGTGACGGTGGAGGCATCGCCAGCAGTGATCTTGTCGATGAAGCCGGCCACCTGCTTGCCACGCGAGGCGATCTTCATCCAGCGGTTCAGCGAGGCGACGACATCATCCGAGGTCATGTCGCTATTGTCGTGGAACTTGATGCCGGTCCTGAGCCTGATCGTATAGGTTTTGCCGTCGGCGCTGATCTCGGGCAGGCTTTCGGCCAGAAGCGGCGTGACGTTCCAGCTCTTGTCGAACGTGTAGAGCGTTTCGAAAATATGCTGGGTGACGATGCCGACGAGATCGGCCGTCGAAGACATCGGATCGAGCGTCGGCGGTTCACCGATCGTCGCGACATTGATAACGCCGCCCTTTTCCTGGGCAAGTAGGGTGGAAGGCAAAGCGACGAGCGCAGTGCCGAGCAGGAATGCGACCAGTGTTTTCATGTGACGGCTCCCGTTTAGTTCCATTATTATGCAATTCATCTTTTTGTAACAGAATAAGAACTGGATCGATCCTGTCAAGCGCGGGCGATGGAATATGCAGCCGCGGATAGCGCGACGTCGAAAAAACACCATCGTCGGCTGCGGCTGGCTGCGCTGCGCGAAAGCGGTGTGATATGCCAACGTCAGGCGATTGCTTGCGGTGAGGCTTCAACGGAACGAGAGAACGGGATGAGCATCGATTTCAACAAAGGAAAATGGCTGAACGAGCCGGCCAGTTGGCGCGCAGACGAAACCGGCCTCACCCTGACGACCGACGAGAAAACCGATTTCTGGCGCGAAACCCATTACGGCTTCACCCGCGACAACGGCCATTTCCTCGCTTTTCCCACGACCGAGAGCTTCACCGCCCAAATCCGCGTCCAGGGCGAATTCCGCACCCTCTACGACCAAGCCGGCCTGATGGTGCGCCTCGACGAGAAACGCTGGGTAAAGACCGGCGTCGAATTCACCGACGGCGAAGCCTTCCTCAGCACCGTCGTCACCGACGGCAGATCCGACTGGTCGGTGTCCCAGCCCTTCAAGGACCTCGAAGATTTCCACATCCGCGTCACCGTCGCAAACGGCGCAATGCGCATCCAGGCCTCCCGCGACGGCCGCCGCTGGCCGCTGTTGCGGTTAGCGCCGTTTCCGGCCGCAGACCGCTATGAGGTCGGGCCGACGGCCTGCACGCCGGAGCGCAGTGGTTTGACGGTGCGGTTTTCGGAATTTTCGATCGGGGCGGCGATTACGACGGATCTTCATGATTTGAGTTAGCCGGATAGGATGCGATCGGGATTGCATTCCTGAGCAGCAAGTTCACGCCTAAAGCGCAGCCGCAAGGAGAGTACCGGACCCTCATTTTCGATGATGACATCCGCCCCGTTCTCTGCGAAAAAGAGCCCGATGAGAGACAGGGGCGCCCGTCGACAGACGGGCTGAGAAGCACCCTTCGAACCTGAACCGGATAATGCCGGCGGAGGGAGTCGCTCGGGGTCGCGGCTTAGCCCGCACGAATTGCCCCGTGCCCGCCCCCCGCCTGAAAGGGGCCACATGCAGACCAGGACCACACCAGGAGCCATGCTGAAGGCGATGCGCGAAAAGCCGCCGCTCGTTCAGTGCATCACCAATTATGTCGCCATGAACATCGCCGCCAATGTTCTCTTGGCCGCGGGCGCCTCGCCGGCCATGGTGCATGCGGCTGAGGAAGCCGGTGAGTTCGCCGGCATCGCGAGCGCGCTGACCGTCAATATCGGCACGCTGTCGACGCAATGGATCGACGGCATGCAGGCGGCGGCGAAGGCGGCGACCTCGGCCGGCAAACCCTGGGTGCTCGATCCGGTCGCCCATTATGCCACGGCCTTTCGCCGCGACGCGGTCGCCGGTCTGCTGGCGCTCAAGCCCACGATCATCCGCGGCAACGCTTCCGAGATCATCGCGCTTGCCGGCGGCGAGAGCCGCGGCCAGGGCGTCGATAGCCGCGATCCGGTCGAGCAGGCCGAGGGTTCGGCGCGATGGCTGGCCGAGCGGCAGCAGGCGATCGTCGCCGTCACCGGTGCCGTCGATTTCGTCACCGACGGCGAGCGGGCAGTGCGCATAACAGGCGGATCGACCTTGATGCCGCAGGTCACTGCCCTCGGCTGCTCGCTCACCTGCCTCGTCGGCGCCTTTGCCGCCGCGGTGCCCGAGGATCTGTTCGGGGCGACGGTCGCCGCCCTCGCAACCTTCGCCATCGCCGGCGAGGAGGCAGCGCTCGGTGCGGCCGGTCCCGGCTCCTTCGCATGGCGCTTCCTCGACGCGTTGAACGCGCTCGATGCCGAAACGCTCGATGCCCGGGCAAGGATATCGGCGGCATGAAGAGTTTCGACCTTTCGCTCTATCTCGTCCTCGATCCCGATCTCTGCGCCGGGATCGGCATGGTCGAGACGGCGCGGCTTGCCGTTGCGGGCGGCGCGACGATGGTGCAACTGCGCGACAAACATGCCGGCACGGCCGGAATGATCGAGACCGGACGAGCCTTGAAACAGGTGCTTGTTGGCACCGGCGCCCGCCTCATCGTCAACGACGACGTCGAGGCGGCCATCGCCATCGGCGCCGACGGTCTGCATATCGGCCAGGAGGACATGGATGCGGTGAGCGCGCGGGCGATGATCGGTCCCGGGATGATCCTCGGCCTGTCGGTCGAAACCGCAGCGCTTGCCGCTGCCGTCGATCCCGATGTCGTCGACTATACCGGCGTCGGCCCGGTGTTTGCGACCCCGACCAAGGCCAACCACAAGCAGCCGATCGGCTTTGACGGTCTTGCCATTCTGGTGGCGGCTTCGCCGGTGCCCTCGGTTGCTATCGGCGGACTCAAGGCGGAGCATGTGGCCGACGTCTTTGCCGCAGGCGCGAGCGGGCTTGCCGTCGTCTCCGCCATCTCCGGCACGCCTGACCCGGAAGCGGCGACGCGCCGCATCGCCGCAGAAATCCGAAAGGCCCGCGCATGATCCGCAACGTCCTCTCCATCGCCGGCTCCGATCCCTCAGGCGGCGCCGGCATCCAGGCCGATCTCAAGGCCTTTTCCGCCCGCGGCGTCTACGGCATGGCGGTGCTGACCGCGCTGACGGCGCAGAACACGCAAGGGGTCACTGGCGTGCATCTGGTGCCGCCTGCATTCGTTGCCGATCAGATCAACGCCGTCTTTGCCGATGTGCGTGTCGATGCCGTCAAGATCGGCATGATCGCCAATGCGGGCATCGCCGAGGCCGTTGCTGGAGCGCTCGCCGATCAGCGCAGCATCCCCATCGTCATCGATCCGGTGATGATCGCCAAGGGCGGTGCCGCCCTGCTGGCGCCCGAAGCCGTCGATGTGCTTACCCGCCGGCTGCTGCCGCTCGCCACGCTGCTGACCCCGAACCTGCCTGAGGCCGCCGCCCTGCTGCACCAGCCGGTCGCGACAAACCGCGCCGAGATGGCGGCGCAGGCCGAGCAGCTGCGCGCACTCGGCCCGGCCGCCGTGCTGGTCAAGGGCGGTCATCTCGACAGCGAGGAAAGCCCTGACGTGCTTGCCGCGGCCGATGGCCTGCACTGGTTCGAAGCCCGACGCGTGCCGACCAAGAACACCCACGGCACCGGCTGCACGCTGTCGAGCGCGCTGGCGGCCGAGCTTGCCAAGGGCGCCTCGGCTGAAGAGGCGGTCGCCATCGCCAAGGATTATCTCGCCGGCGCGGTTGCGGCTGCCGGCAGCCTCACCGTCGGCTCCGGCCACGGCCCGGTGCAGCATTTTCATGCGCTTTGGAAAGCGGCGGGATAAGCGCTTCGCGTCGACGCACGCCTTCAATCAAAACGGCTCGGGCTTCCCGGGCCGTTTTTGCATTTTGGACCCACCCGCATTGGAACCCGGCCGTCGCGAGGGCCGGCTCTGCGGCTCATTTCAGAATCCCTGTTGACAAGCCCGGTCGCATGGCCAAATCTATGCCATTAAAAGGGGATATATTCCGCAATAAAGGAATATCGGGAGGAGGACGGGGTGCCAGACCTGCTTGTGAGTCTATACTCGACAGAGCTCGCCGACCTGCAACGGAAAGCCGATCATGTCGGCACCTCCATTCGCCCGGCCCTCCCCCCGGAACTGCATCTCGTCGTCAACTGGGTTCGCGAACGGTTCAGCGAGAATTGGGCAAGCGAGGTCTCGGTCGCCTTCTCCCGCCAGCCCGTCGCCTGCCTGATCGCCATCGAAGACCGTGAGCTGCTCGGCTTTGCCTGCTACGACACGACGGCGCGCGGCTTCTTCGGCCCGACCGGAGTCGATCCTGAAGCCCGCGGCAAGGGTATCGGGCTCGCGCTGTTTTCCGCCTGCCTTCAGAGCATGAAGACGCTTGGCCATGCCTATGCCTTTATCGGCGATGCCGGCCCGGTCGATTTCTACGCCAAGACCGCAGGCGCAATCACCATCCCCGCCCCCGACAAGGGCATCTACGAAGGCATGCTGAGAAGCATGCCGACATGACCATCTGATCCCGGAGCACCAAAATTGTCCTCGACCCCGCTCGCCCTTTTCGTCGGCCTTCCCAATCCCGTGATTTCGGATGATGAATTCGCCCTCTTCCGTGAGACCAATCCGCTCGGCCTCTTCGTCGGCCGGCGCAATCAGCGCGAGCCGGAGCAGACGAAACGGCTGATCGAGCGCTTTCGCGAAGCCGTCGGCCGCGACGACGCCCCCGTCTTCACCGACCAGGAGGGCGGGCGCGTCCAGCACCTCGATGCCGGCCCCTGGCCGCTCTTCCGCAGCTTCGGGCAGTTCGCCGAACTGGCGCGCCGCGATTTCGAGCTCGGCAAAAGAGCATTGCGCCTTTCCTCCCAGGCCATGGGCGCGATGATGACGGAACTCGGCCTTTCGAGCGGCTGCTCGCCCGTTCTCGACCTCGTCTTCGAGACGACGAGCGCGGTCATCGGCGCCCGCTCCTTCGGCTCCGATCCCGATGTCATCGCCGCCCTCGGCCGCGAGGTGGTCGACGGCCTGCTTGAGACCGGCAACATGCCCGTGATGAAGCATATTCCCGGCCATGGCCGCGCCACGCTCGATTCCCACAAGGAGCGCCCGGTGGTCGATGCCAGCCGCGAAACGCTCACCGCCACCGATTTAAAGCCCTTCGTCGCCCTGAGGGATACGCCCTGGGCCATGGTCGCCCACGTCGTCTATTCCGCCTACGATAGGGCGCTGCCGGCCTCCGTCTCTCCCGTCATGCACGACGTGATCCGTAACGATCTCGGCTATGACGGGGTGCTGATCTCCGACTGCATCTTCATGGAATCGCTCGCCGGAACGTTGCCGGAACGCGTCGAACAGGTGCTCGACGCCGGCTTCGACATCGTCCTCCACAGCCACGGCGACGTCAGGGAAAGCGAAGCCGCCGCCAGGGCCGCCCGGCCGCTGACGGAGGCGGCGCTGAAGCGCATTGCCGCCGGCCAGGCCCGCCTCGGCAATCTCAGGGTCGACGTCCGCGCCGCCCACCGCCAAGTCGAAGACATGTTTGCCAGCGCCTCGGCCTCCTGACCGGCGTGCATCTCTCACCGCATAAGAAAAAGGGGAATAGAACATGAAAAAATATCTTCTAGCAGCCGCTGCCCTGACACTGCTTTCGGGCTCCGCCATGGCGCAGACGGTCCTGACCGCGAATATCGAGCCGGCGACCACCTGGGTACGCAACTTCAACCCGTTCAACCAGACCTCGGCGCGCCAGTCGACGCTCGATTTCATCTATGAGCCGCTTGTTATTTTCAACCGTTTCGACAGCAACAAGCCGGTCTATCGCCTGGCCGAAAGCTTCAAGCTCTCCGACGACCTGAAGAGTATCGAATTCAAGCTGCGTCCGAACCTCAAATGGTCTGACGGCAAGCCGCTGACCTCTACCGACGTCAAGTTCACCTATGATTACCTGAAGAAATTCCCGGCGCTCGACTTCGTCAGCATCTGGACCTTCGTCACCGATGTGCAGGCCGTCGATGCCCAGACCGTGCGCTTCACGCTCGCCAATCCGAGCTCGCTTGCCGCCGAGCAGATCTCGCAGCTGCCGATCGTTCCCGAACATGTCTGGAAAGACATCGCCGATCCCGTCACCTTCGCCAACGAGACCCCGGTCGGCAGCGGCCCGCTGACCGAGGTGCCGCGTTTCACCGGCCAGACCTACGACCAGTGCCGCAACCCGAACTACTGGGACAATGCGCATCTGAAGGTCGATTGCATGCGCTTTCCGCAGCTTGCCGACAACAACCAGATCCTGACGGCAACCGCGGACGGCACACTCGACTGGGGTGTCTCCTTCATTCCCGATATCGACAATGTCTATGTCTCCAAGGATCCGGCGCATTTCCACTATTGGTATTCGCCAAGCAGCATGGTCGCCTTCCTGTTCAACCTGGAAACAGCAAACGAGAACAACAAGAAGGCCTTCAACGACCTGAAATTCCGCCGCGCCGTCGGCATGGCGCTCGACCGCAAGACGATGATCGACGTCGCCGGCTACGGCTATCCGACGCTGAACGAAGACCCCGGCCTGATGGGCGAGCTCTATAAGAGCTGGGCGGACCCTTCCATCAAAGCCGACTTCGGCAAGTTCGCGACCTATGACGCCGGCGCCGCGAAGGCGCTGCTCGACGAGGCCGGCTATAAGGACAAGGACGGCGACGGCTTCCGCGACAATCCCGACGGCAGCAAGATCGCCTTCTCGATCATCGTCCCGAACTCCTGGACGGACTGGGTCGACACCGTCAACATCGCCGTCGAAGGCATGCAGGCGGTCGGTATCGACGCCAAGATCGAAACGCCTGAAGAAGCGGTCTGGACCGGTAACCTGATCAACGGCAGCTTCGATGCGGCGATCAACAGCCTGCCGGCCTCGGCCTCACCCTATTATCCCTATAAGCGCGCCTTCAGCGCCTCGGACAAAGGCAAGACCCGCTTCACCGCGCAGCGCTGGTTCAACCCCGATGTCGAGAAGCTCGTCACCGAGTTCACCCAGACCGCCGATCTCGCCAAGCAGAAGGACGCGATGAACAAGGCGCAGCGCATCGTCGCCGAAAACATGCCCATGATCCCGGTGTTCAACAATCCGAACTGGTATCAGTACAACACCAAGCGTTTCACCGGCTGGTCGACCAAGGAAAATCCCTTCGTCAATCCGTCGATCTCGCGGACCAATCCGGCACGCCTCTTGAACCTGCTCGCGCTCGAGCCGGTCAAGTAAGCGTTATCTTCCCGGGAGCGGCGTCAGAGCCTGATGCCGAAAAGCGTCAGCGGTTTCGGATGAGATCATCCTCATCCGGAAGCGCCGCTCCCGTCACGACGGAGTTCCCATGGCTTTCCTGCTTCGCCGCCTCGTCTTCTACATGGCAGCCTTCATCGCGGCAGCGACGATCAATTTCTTCCTGCCGCGTCTGATGCCGGGCGATCCGGTGCAGATCATGTTTTCGAGCGCCGGCACCGAATTGCCGCCGGAAAGCCTGCAGGCGCTGAAGCTGACCTTCGGCTTCGTCGACGGCCCGCTCTGGCAGCAATATCTCACCTATCTCGGCAGCATCTTCACCGGCGATCTCGGCCGCTCGATCAAATATTTCCCGCTGCCGGTCACCTCGGTGCTCGGCCATGCCCTCGTCTGGACCGTCGCGCTGATGGGAACGGCGACGATCGTCAGCTTCGCGCTCGGCACCTTCCTCGGCATCCTCGCCGCCTGGCGTCGCGGCAGCCGGTTCGATGTGATCATCTCCGTCGGCGCGATCTTTGCCACCTCGGTGCCAGCAGTCGTCACGTCGCTGATCGTGCTCTTCATCTTCGGCTTCACGCTCGGCTGGTTTCCGAACGGCTATGCCGCCGACCCCGCGCTCGATCCGGCCTTCAGCCTGCACTATCTCGGCAGTGTCGCCTATCACGGCATCCTGCCGATGGTCACACTCTGCACCGTGCTGATCGGCGGCTTCACCGTCACCATGCGCAACAACATGATCAACCTGCTCGGCGAGGACTATATCGTCATGGCCCGCGCCAAGGGCCTGTCCGACCGACATGTGATGCTCTGGTATGCGGCGCGCAACGCCCTTCTGCCGACAGTCTCCAGCCTTGCCATCGCCATCGGCACCATCCTCGGCGGCTCGCTGGTGACGGAGGTCGTCTACAACTATCCCGGCCTCGGCAATATTCTTTACCAGGCGATCCTCGCCCGCGATTACCCGGTCATCCAGGGCCAGCTGCTGATCATGACCGCGACCATGCTGATCGCCAATTTCATCGTCGACGTCAGTTATATCCTGCTCGACCCGCGGCTGAAGGGAGCGTGAGATGAAAACTCTGCTGCGAAACCGCAAGGCACTCACCGGCCTCGTCATCATCGCTTTCATCATCATCGTCGCGATCGCCGCACCACTGCTGACGCAATACGACCCCGCCGCCCGCACCGGGCGGCCGCACCAGCCGCCGTCGCTCGACCATATTCTCGGCACCACCCGCATCGGCCAGGATGTCTTCGCCCGGCTGATCTACGGCGCCCGCACCTCGCTTGCCGTCGGTTTCGGCGCCGGCCTGCTGATTACCCTCGCCGGCACCGCGCTCGGCATCATCTCCGGCTATCGCGGCGGCAGGACCGACGAGGTCATCAGCTTCTTCACCAACATGGTGCTCGTCGTTCCCAATCTGCCGCTGCTCTTGGTGCTTGCCGCCTTCATCGGCCAGGCAAGCCCCGTAGTCATCGCGCTCATCCTCGGCGCCACCTCCTGGGCCTGGGGCGCCCGTGTCACCCGCGCCGAAACGCTCTCCGTCAAACACAAGGATTTCGTCAAATCCGCCGAGATGATGGGCGAGCCGCAATGGCGCATCATGACATTCGAGATCTTCCCCAACGTGATTTCAATCGTCGGCATCAATTTCATCGGCAGCGTCATCTTCGCGATCATCACCGAAGCGACGCTTGAGTTTCTCGGCCTCGGCGATCCCAAAGCGATCTCCTGGGGCACCATGCTTTACAATGCTCAGAAGGCCTCGGCCCTTTCGGTCGGCGCCTGGTGGGATATCCTCACCCCCTGCTTCGCGCTCGCCTTCCTCGGCATCGGCATGTCGCTCCTGAACTTCGCCGTCGACGAGATCGCCAATCCGCGACTGCGCACCGGCAATCATCTGAAGCGCTGGTCCCTGCTCGTTCGCTCAGGGGAGGGCCGCCTGTGACGCAGCCGCTGCTCTCGGTGAGAAATCTCACTATCGACTATATCGGCGAGGAAAAGGATTTCCGTGCCGTCGACGACGTCAGCTTCGATGTCGCCCCCGGCGAGGTCTTTGGCCTTGCCGGCGAATCCGGCTGCGGCAAGAGCACCATCGCCTTCGCCATCAGCCGCCTGCACAAGCCGCCGGCGCTGATCCGCAAGGAGAGCCGCATCCTGCTCGACGGCCTTGACGTGCTCGGCCTCGACCGGCAGGCGCTGAGCGCCTTCCGCTGGCGCGAGGTCGCCATGGTCTTTCAGAGCGCCATGAATTCGCTGAACCCGGTGCTGCGCATCGAGAGGCAATTTTATGACATGCTGCGCACCCACAAGGGCATGAGCCGCGCGCAAGCCCGTGAACGCACCGCCGAAATGCTGAGGCTCGTCGACATCGCGCCGGACCGCATGCGTGACTATCCGCACCAGTTTTCCGGCGGCATGCGCCAGCGCATCGTCATCGCCATCTGCATGGCGCTCGACCCGAAACTGGTCGTCATGGACGAGCCGACGACGGCGCTCGATGTCGTCGTCCAGCGCGAGATCCTGCAGCGCATCAACGAGCTGCGCCGCAGCTTCGGCTTCTCGGTGCTGTTCATCACCCATGATCTCGGGCTGATGGTGCAGTTCTGCGACCGCATCGGCATCATGCTCGCAGGCAGGCTCGTCGAGCAGAACACCGCCGAAGCGATCTACAAGACGCCGCAGCATGACTACACGAAAAAGCTCTGGGCCTCCTTCCCCTCGCTGCATGGAGGCGTGCTGTCATGAGCGAAACCATTCTTACCCTCGACAAGGTGACGAAGACCTTCGGCTACGGCACGTCCGCCGTGCATGCTGCCCGCGCCATCTCCTTCTCCCTGCAGGCCGGCCGGGCGCTGGCCCTCGTCGGTGAATCCGGCAGCGGCAAGACCACCTGCGCCCGCATGGCGATGCGCGAGTATCAGCCGACATCCGGGCAGATCCTCTACAAGGGCCTCCCCGTCGAAGACGCCAAGGCGGATGAGATCGCCCGCTATCGCCGATCGGTGCAGATGATCTTCCAGGATCCTTTCGCCTCGCTGAACCCTGCCCACACCATCGCCCACCACCTCCGGCGGCCGCTGAAGCTGCATCGCCCCGATATTAAGGGGGCTGATATTGAATCCACGGTGCGCGAACTGCTGCAGCGCGTCAGGCTCGATCCCGATCTCGTCGCGCCGAAATATCCGCATGAGCTCTCCGGCGGCCAGCGCCAGCGCGTCAACATCGCCCGCGCCCTTGCCGTCCGGCCGGAAGTGATCGTGGCGGACGAGCCGACCTCGATGCTCGACGTCTCGGTGCGCCTCGGCGTGCTGAACCTTCTGAACGAGATGAAGCAGGAGATGAATCTCGGCCTGCTCTACATTACCCATGATATCGCCACCGCCCGCTACGTCGCCGAGGACATCGCCGTGATGTATGCCGGCCAGATCGTCGAATGGGGCAGTACCGCCCGGGTAATCGACAATCCGCAGCATCCCTATACAAAGCTGCTGCTTTCCGCCGTGCCCGATCCTGACGTCCGCTTCGAGGATCCAAAGGCCCGTCTCCGGCCCGACGAGGTCGAGGATATCCGCCGCCGTTCGGCCGCGGCCCAGGACGACATCGTCGAAGTAGAGCCGGGTCATTTCATGCGGATGATCTGAGCATCCGTTTGATTGCGCCTCAGCTGAGTTCCTGGGCAAGCCCGAGGAGAAGCCCTTCTGGCCCTCTTATGTAGCAGAGCCGATAGGTGTCTCCATAATGGACGACCTCGCCTACGAGCTGCGCGCCGCGCGCGCGGAGCCTCTCAAGCGTCTCGTCGATGTCGTCGACGGTAAACATGACGCGGAGATAGCCGAGCGCGTTGACCGGAGCGTTGCGGTGATCTGCGATGACATCAGGCATGAGAAAGCGGGAGAGTTCGAGCCGGCTGTGGCCATCAGGTGTGCGCATCATGGCGATCTCGACACGCTGATCGCCCAGTCCGGTGATCCGTCCGGCCCATCCTCCCTCGATCATGGCCCGACCTTCGAGCGTAAGGCCGAGTTCGCCAAAGAAATCAATCGCCCGTCCAAGGTCTTCGACGACGATGCCGACATTGTCCATCCGCTTGAGCGCCATGTTTCCAATCTCCAAGGTGTCGTTGCAAAATACGAGGTGCCGCCTCGTCTAACAAAGGACGTTCGAGGAACCCCGACACCGACAGCCTCCAGCCCAAATTCGCTGCTGTTCAAACCACCGCCCGGTTTTCAAACGGTCTCCGCCTGCTTACTGGCCCCGCTCATCGCCCTATGCTAGGGGACGGTTCTTTCACGTGAGGCGAAACCGTCATGCTGCCCTGGATCCAGCTCGATTCCGCGACCATTCCCGGCGAAGGCGGCGAACTCAGGCTGAAGCAGCGCGGCAGCGAGTTCTCGATCATGCTCGGCGCCAACGAGCTGATGAACAGCCGCCTCAGCGGTTCGGAGGAAGCGCTGGCGACGCTGTCCTGGGAACGGATCAAGTCGCATCCGAAGCCGAAGGTGCTGATCGGCGGGCTCGGCATGGGTTTTACCCTGCGCGCCGCTCTCGCTATCCTTCCAGAGGATGCCGGCGTCACCGTCGCCGAACTGGTGCCGGCCGTCGTCACCTGGGCGCGCGGGCCGATGGCCGAGGTCTTCAAGGGCTGTCTCGACGATCCCCGCGTCGCCATCCATCAGGGGGATGTCGGCGAAGCGATCCGCGCCGGCAAGGGCGCCTATGATGCGATCCTGCTCGATGTCGACAATGGCCCGGACGGGCTGACCCGCAAATCCAACGACCGGCTCTATGATTTCGCCGGCCTGCGCGCCGCCCGCGACGCGCTTCGCCCCGGCGGCGTGCTCGCCGTCTGGTCATCCGGTCCGGACCCCGATTTCACCCGACGCCTTAGGGATAGCGGCTTTTCCGTCGATGCCGTCAACACCCGCGCCAACGGCAAACGCGGCGGCGCCCGCCATGTCATCTGGCTGGCGGTGAAGCCGGCCCGCTGATCACAGCTCCTTAACGAATGAGGTAGCGCCACCGCAATCAACTGCCCGAAGCGATCCTGCGGGCGGCGTTGATGGCGCGGCGGGCGCCGGAGCGCAGTTGTGTAGTCTCGGCGCCGGCGATGACCAGGTCGAAGCCGAATTTCAGGAGTTCACCGGCCCGCTCGCCATCGGCGGCAAAGGCGCAGGCGAACTTGCCGTGGGCGCGGCAGCGCTCGACGGCATGCTGCATGGCGCTGTCGATTTCGGCAGCGTTCGGCGCCACCTGATCGCCATTCGACAGCGCGATCGAAAGGTCGGAAGGGCCGATGAAAATGCCGTCGATGCCGGTCACGCCGAGAATGCCGTCGATCGCATCGAGCGCGGCGCGGGTCTCGATCATGGCGATGGCGACGGTGAGCGCGTTGGCGTTCTTCAAATAATCGTCGCCCGACAGGCCGGTATGGTTCAGCGCCAATGACGGCCCCCAGCTACGCTCGCCGACGGGCGGATATTTCGTCGTCCGGACCAGGGCTCTCGCATCGTCGGGCGAATTGATCATCGGCGCGATGATGCCGGAGGCGCCGGCATCGAGCAGGCGCGAGGCGGAGGCGAAATCGCCGACCGGGATGCGCGCCAGGGCCGGCTTGCCGGCAACACGCACCTGCGCGATGCCATTGGCCGCCGACGGCATGTCCCACATGCCGTGCTGCATATCCAGCACGACGGCGTCGAAGGCCTCCTGCGCCAGGTGGTTGACGAGCATGGCGTCGGGAATGCCGACCCAGGCGGAGATCATCCCACCCCGGCTGCCCCTGATCCGGTTCGCAAAGCCGTCGATGTCAGCTGCAGCCATGCCCTTCTCCTCAACTCGTAAGCCTCCCAGCGGCGGCTCACACTCTCCGGCGCAGCCGCGAGACGATGATCATGACGGCAATGCCGGCTGCGGCGAGAATAGCACCCCACAGGACCCAGATCGTTTGGGCGATCATGAAGCTCGAGGCCGGATAGGGAAAATAGCCGCTTCCCTGTCCGATCCAGATCAGCCCGAGGAGGGTCATAAGCAGTCCGATGATATATCCGATCGTTCGCATGCTTGCGTCACTTTCGCTATGGATTCGCTCCCACAATGTCGGTCGGCGTCGCCGATGACAAGGCTCCCGCGGAGGGAAATGCAGCCGTTGCTAACTGCTCCGCTTCACCTCGTCCAATAGCCAGGCACCGAGCCCTTCGCTATGAGCGCTTGGAGATCGCGGCGGCACCAGCCAGTATCCGCGCTCCTGCGCCTCGAGCGGCGGGCCGGCGTCGACCAGCATGCGAGCGGAGAGCAGCGTATCGACGAGCCCCATCCAGCCGATCGCCACGCCCTGCCCGCTCAGCGCCGCCTGAACGACCAGCGAATAGGTATTGAAGCTGATATCGCCGCGGCCGGCATTGATGTCGCGCAGGACGGAGAATTCGGTCAAATAGCTGCGCCAGTCGAACCAGGGCGATGGCATCGGCGTATCGAGATGGATCAGCACTGCCCTGGCAAGCTGCCTCGGATCGTCGAATGGGCCGTTGCGGTCGAGAAATCCCTGCGTGCAGACCGGCATGACCTTTTCCGGCAGCAGAAGCGTGCCGATGGCGCCGAATTCCGCCCGCGTGCCGAAAACGACCGCGACATCCGCCTCGTCGCGAAAGCCGGCTGAAAATCGCTGCGTCGCGACGATCTGGATGTCCGTTTCCGGGTGAAGAAGACGGAAACCGTCCATGCGCGGGATCAGCCAGAGCGATGAAAAGGCATAGTCGGTTCTCAACCTGACGACGGGTCTTTGGGCTTCGGCACGGAAACTGCGGGCGAGCGCATCGATGTCGCCGACCGCCTTGGCGGCGACGTCGAGAAGCCGCTCGCCTTCAGCCGTCAGCGTCACGCCGCGATGCTGGCGGCGCAGCAGGCTGACGCCGAACTGCTCCTCCAGCCGGCGGATCTGATAGCTGACGGCCGGCTGGGTAAGCCCGAGCAGCACTGCTGCCGACGAAAAGCTCCCGAGTCTTGCCACCTCGACGAAGACGCGCATCCAGCCAAGCTCAAGCGGGTGCTCTGGCATAAAAAATCCTTTGATGACCCATCGAAAAAAGCCAGCTTTACAGGCGCGATAATAGGCGCTTCAATAAAATCTGCAAATAGCATAGAGGAACGACATGACGCGCCCGAATATTCTCATCCTGATGGTCGATCAGTTGAACGGGACCCTCTTTCCCGATGGGCCTGCCGACTTCCTGCATGCGCCGCATCTGAAATCATTGGCGGAGCGTTCCGTGCGCTTCGCCAACACCTATACGGCAAGCCCGCTCTGCGCGCCGGCGCGGGCCTCCTTCATGTCCGGGCAATTGCCGAGCCGGACGCGCGTCTACGACAATGCCGCGGAATTTGCCTCCGACATTCCGACCTATGCGCATCATCTGCGCGCCAGCGGATATCAGACGGCGCTATCGGGCAAGATGCATTTCGTCGGCCCCGACCAGTTGCATGGTTTCGAGGAGCGGCTGACGACGGATATCTATCCGGCCGATTTCGGCTGGACGCCCGACTATACCAAACCCGGTGAGCGCATCGACTGGTGGTATCACAATTTGGGTTCAGTGACCGGCGCCGGCGTCGCCGAGATCACCAACCAGATGGAATATGACGACGAGGTCGCCTACCACGCCAGCCGCAAGCTGTTCGACCTCTCACGCGGCCATGACGGACGCCCCTGGTGCCTGACCGTCAGCTTCACCCATCCGCACGACCCCTATGTCGCACGCCGCAAATTCTGGGACCTCTATGAAGACTGCCCGGCGCTTGACCCGGCAGTGGCGCCGATCGCCTTCGAGCAGCAGGACCCGCATTCGCAGCGGCTGATGAAAGCCTGCGACCACGATGCTTTCGACATCAGCCCGGAAGAGATCCGGCGGGCAAGGCGGGGCTACTTCGCCAATATCTCCTATGTCGACGACAAGATCGGCGACATTCTCGGCGTGCTGGAACGCACCCGCATGGCCGACAACACCATCATCCTCTTCGTGTCCGACCATGGCGACATGCTCGGCGATCGTGGCCTCTGGTTCAAGATGAACTTCTTCGAGGGATCGGCGCGTGTTCCGCTGATGATCGCGGCACCCGGCTGGAAGCCGCAGCGCATCGATCAGCCCGTCTCCACGCTCGACGTGACGCCGACGCTGGCTGCCCTTGCCGGGATCGACATCGCCTCGTTGAAACCATGGACCGAGGGTGAGGATCTTTCAGCACTTGCCGCAGGCACGGGCAGCCGCAGCCCGGTGCCGATGGAATATGCCGCCGAGGGCTCCGAAGCGCCGCTCGTCTGCATCCGGGACGGGCGCTACAAGCTCTCGCTCTGCGAAAAGGATCCGCCGATGCTGTTCGACCTCGAAGCCGATCCACAGGAACTCGACAATCTGGCGGAAAAGCCGGCCCATGCCGACACCCTGGCACGGCTTGTCGAACAGGCCCGCCGGCGCTGGAACCTTGCCGATTTCGACGCAGCCGTGCGTGAAAGCCAGGCGCGCCGCTGGGTGGTCTATGCGGCGCTGCGCAACGGCGCCTATTATCCCTGGGACCATCAGCCGCTGCAGAAAGCCTCGGAGCGCTACATGCGCAACCACATGGATCTGAACGTGCTGGAGGAAAGCCAGAGATTCCCGCGCCAGGAATGAGCGGCAGAGGCTCGCGGTTTAAGCCGTCCGGCGTGCCGGCGCCTCGCGCAGGAAATCCTCGATGAAGGCCTTTTGCAGCAGGATACCGTCCCATTCGTCGGGGAAAAACGGCGAGTCGTAGATCAATGTGAAGGGACCGGCGTAACCGGCCCGCTCGCACATCTCCAGGCATTTGCGGTAATCGTCGGCATCAAGGCCGGCGACGCCGTAATCGGCCTTGGCATGGCAGATTTCCGCCCGGCGCATGATGTCGGCAAGGCCTTCGTATTTCGCCGGTGCGGCCCAGTTGCCGAGATCGCCGTTAAGGCCGATCTTGCCGTTCAGTCGGTCCAGCAGCCAGTTCATCTCGACGGGCGACGGCAAGAGGTCGAACCAGTTCTCGACGACGACACGCACGCCACTGCCTTCGGCTTGTTCGCCCAGCCAGCCGAGGTAACGGGCGGAGCGGCTGAGGTTTTCCTCGGTCGGTTTCTGCTTGCCGGCGATGACGCGCATCTTCTGCGCTCCGAGGGCCGCGGCGATATCGATCCATTCGGCCATCCATCTGACGTCGCGTTCGGCCGTTTCTGGATGGCTCGGATCGCCGTCCTCGACGAGCAGCGTCTGGAACAGCACGTCCGAGACCGTCATCGCGTCGCGCAATTCGCTTATATAGGCGGCCTCAAGGCTCGGCAGATGGAAGGAGCAGACCTCCAGCCGGTGGATGCCGCGGGCTGCGAGCGCCGCCGGCATGTCGATCAGCGCCGCAGCGCCCGGACCATAAGGTTCTTTCGGCGCGGCACTTTTATCAGGATCGGGGCTGTAGCCATGGACAGGGCCGAGCAGCCGATGCAGCGACCATGTCGAAACCGCGAAACGTCCGCTCTGCAAGATCTGCACGTGCCGTCCTCCAGGATCTCCTCATGCCATCAATGGCAACAAAAGCCCGGCGGTTCAATCGCCGATCAGGCGAAATCACCGCGAATGACCGGCTCGGCGGCAAGCGCGATCCCGAGCAGCGCCTCGTCGCGATTGGCTGTCGCCGATAAAAGCACACCGACCGGCATGCCTGACAGGCCGGTGCCGCAGGGAATGGAAACGCCGCACCAGTCGAGGAAATTGCCGAGCGCGGTGTTGCGCAGCGTCTTGTTGTTCGTCGCAAAAAACAGCTCGTCGTCCTGCTCCAGCGGTGCGATCGGCGGAGCGACATGAGCAACCGTTGGAAAGGCGATCAGCCGGTCGCCGACGAGATGCTCGACATCGGCGATCAGCCGGCTGCGCGCTTCGAGGATCGCCAGATAATCGGCCAAGGTCGTCTTGGCGCCGAGGCGGGTGCGCATGACGACGCGGTGGTCCATGCGGCCTGCTTCCGGTCCTGCCAAACGTTGGTAGTGAAGCGCGAAAGCCTCCGCCGTCACCAGCGGACCATATCGCGTCATCAGATCGAAAATCTCGTTAAAGGCTGGAATGACGGCGCGGGAAACGCGGGCGCCGGCTTGCTGAAGACGTTCCAAAGCGGCCTCGAACGCGGCGACGACACCGGGTTCGGCCGCGTCGAAGACGATATTTTCAGGCACCAGCAATTCCAGCCCCTGCAGGCGACGCTCGACGACGTCGGGCGCGGTGCGGCCGCGCATCGCCGCATCGATCCAGACCGCGTCGCGGACACTGCGGCAGAGCGGCCCCAGCGAATCCAGGCTCTTTGCCAGCGGATAGACGCCTTCCATCGCATGACGGCCGCGGGTTGCCTTGTAGCCGACAATGCCGTTGAAGGCGGCGGGAATACGCACCGAGCCGCCGGTATCGGTGCCCATCGCGACCGGCACCAGACCGGCTGCGACGGCGGCACCGGCGCCGGAGGACGAGCCGCCCGGAATGCGCGGCAGATCCGTGCCGCGCGGATTGACCGGCGTGCCGTAATGCGGATTGATGCCGAGGCCGGAAAAGGCGAATTCGCTCATATTGGTGCGGCCGACGGCGACCATGCCGGCCTGCCGGAGAAGATCGACGACGGCCGCATCGCGCTCGGCCGGCGCATCCCCGGCCAGCACGACGGAACCCGCCGTCGTCGCCAGGCCCTCGATGTCGAAAAGATCCTTCCAGGTGATCGGAATGCCGTCCAGCAATCCGAGCGAGCGCCCTTCCCGCAACCGTTTCGAGGAGGCACGCGCCTCCTCCATTGCCCGGCTTTCGGTCAGCACGGTGAAAACAGCCTTATCGGCGTAATTGGCGATGGATTCGAAGACCGCCTCGGCCACGTCGACCGGATCGACGGCGGCGCCTTGAATGAGGACGGAAAGCTGGGCGACCGACATCGCACCGAAGGATTTGCTCATGGGACGCGATCCAGACGAAAGATGATGCTCTCGCATTATCCCGGATCATTCCGGCGAGCCAGAGCTTCACGATATTTTGCATTTATTAGGACGATTTTTTGAACACTGAGTTTGCATATCGCCCCTTCAATTGCCGCGATTAAAGACACACATGCTGCACGCATGCGGGAGTCGGTTCGCCATGAGGGTTGAGAGTTTATTCTTGAGAGACCGGCATCGCATGCGTTGCAGGAGTAATTGAAATGACAGATTGTGAAACTTTGACCCGTCGCCACGATATGGTGACCCATCATGTGAAAGAGGATGAAACCGCCGGCTCGGGCGAACGCGACTATGCCGAACATGTCAGCGCCCAGAAACTTTCAGGCTTCGAGCGTGTTGTCGTGGTCGCAGCACTGGCTCTCTTGAGCTTTGTCGGTTTCGCCGCATATTCTTCCAATCAGACGGATCCGGTGACGACATCGGCCATTGCCGCCCCATCAGGCGACAACGGGCCGCACCATCCGCCTTACGGCCATTGCCGTGACAGCAGCCCTTACGCTGAAAGGGTCTGCTGAGGGCGAGCGCAGTTCTCCCGGGCGAACTGGTTCTGC